>CAVRMZ010000037.1:0-14625 GCA_963722445.1 uncultured Bacilli bacterium
TCATCAACGGCGTTTTCTCCTTTATTCAGGAGTGGCGGACCGATCAAGCGCTGTCGCTATTAGGAAAAATGATCCCGCGGAACGTCCGCGTCATCCGCGACGGGGTCGAAAAGACCATCCCGGCCGTTGATCTCGCGGTCGGAGACCTTATCGTCGTCGTCCAAGGCGATATCGTGAGCGCCGATTGCCGCTTAGTCGAAACCACAGAGCTTTTCGTCGATAACTCCGTTATTTCAGGCGAGTCCGTCCCTCTCAACCGTTTGGCCGGCTCTTTTGACGCGACGGGCCATGCCATCAGCGAAATCATGAACGTCCTTTATGCGGGGTCGACCATCGTCGAAGGCTCGGGCAAGGCTGTTGTCTACGCCGTCGGCATGGATACCGAAGTCGGGCAAGTCAGCACCCTCGCCACCAAAATCGAAGTCGGGCAAGGCACTTTGGGGCTCCAAATCAATAAAGTCGTCAAAATCATCACCGGCATTGCTTTTGTCATGGGCGCCGCCGTGTTTTTGCTTTGCCTTACGGTCATTAAGGACGAATGGATCACCGCATTCTTATACGCCTTGGCCATCGTGACGGCGAACATCCCGGAAGGTTTGCTCCCCACCGTTAACCTTTGCCTTGCCATGGGTGCGCAGCGCATGGCCAAGCATAATGCCCTGATCCGCGGCCTTCCGTCCGTGGAGACCCTGTCCTCGGCCACCGTCATCTGCACGGACAAGACGGGAACCCTCACCCAAAATCAGCTCATGGTGAGGAAAATATGGACTCCGGATAACCTCGTCGACATCACCGGCGAGGGTTATAAGAAAGACGGAACCCTCAAGATCGAAAACGAAGCCACCCAGAAGGGCGTTGGCAAGCTTCTCGTGGCCGCCGTCCTTTGCAACGACGCTTCCCTTGGCTATAACGATTTCACCCACGAATTCAAGATCAACGGCTCGCCGACCGAAGGATGCTTGTTGATCGCGGCCGAGAAATTCGGCTTCGGCGTGAGCCAATTGCGGGACGAGTTCACGGTTTTGGAACGTCATCCTTTCAATAGCGATCGCAAAGAGATGAGCGTCCTTCTTCTCAATAACGGCAACACTTTTTACGATCGCGGCTCCAAATACCTTTTCGTCAAAGGCGCGCCCAATATCCTCATTCCCAATTGCGGCGTCCAATATAAAGGCAGCCAGGTCAGCCCGCTTTCCAAAGACGAGCAGGATCAGATCCTGCTCAAGAACGATTCCTTCGCCAACGAGGGCTACCGGGTTTTGGCGATCGCTTACAAGAAAATCGAAGCCGACGCTTATACCGAGGATGACATGGTCTTCCTTGGCCTCGCCGTCACCTACGATCCGCCGCGGGAGGAAGTCCGCCCCGCCATCGAGGAATTGCATCGGGCAGGCCTTAAGGTCACCATCATCACCGGGGATTATGGTTTGACCGCCGCCGCCATCGGCAAACAGGTTGGCATCATCCAAGACGACAATTACCGCATCGTCAAAGGCACCGACGTCAATGAGATGGACGATTTCAAACTCGCCGAGGTCCTCCATAGTCCGACCCCGGTCATCTTCAGCCGCACGACCCCGCAGAATAAGCTTCGCATCGTCGAGGCGTATAAGAGACTTGGGGAAGTCGTCGCCGTCACGGGCGATGGCGTCAACGACGTCTTGGCCTTGCGTTCCGCCAACATGGGCATCGCCATGGGCAAAAACGGGACCGACGTCGCCCGCAGCGCCGCCAACATGATTCTTTTGGATGACAATTTCGCCACCATCGTCGAAGCGGTCAAAGAAGGCCGCGGCATCTACTCCAACATCAAAAAGTTCATCACCTACATCTTGACCTCGAACGTTCCGGAACTCGTTCCGACTTTCTTCGTCGTGTTCATGAACGTCCCGCCGGCCTTAACGGTTCTTCAGATTCTATCCGTCGACCTTGGAACCGACCTTGTGCCGGCCTTGGCCCTTGGAGCCGAGGAGCCGGAAGAAAAGCTTCTGGAGGAGCCGCCGCGGAAGGCCACGGATCCGCTCATCGACCGGAAGCTCGTCCTTCGTTCTTACGCTTACTTAGGAATCGTGGAATCAGCGGCCACCATGGGCGCCTTCTTCTATGTTTGGCTGCTCAAGCCTTGGCCGATTGATCCTTTAGATCCTAATTCCAGCACCCGATACTTCACGTTGGCGGATATGAATAAGGCCGCCCAGCTGTTATCGGTTGAGGCCCTCAAGCCCGGCAATCCTTATTACCTGCCTTATCGCTATTCGACGACCATGGCATTGGCCGCCATCGTCTTCTCGCAAGTCGGCAACCTCTTTGCGTGCCGGAGCGATACGGAATCCTTCTTCACGACGATCCGCAAACGCAATCCCTTCATTTTCCTTGGCATCGCGGTCGAATTGGCCATCATTGCCTTCATCGTCTATGCGCCATTCATGAATGATATTTTCGGAACGGTGCCGTTAGGATGGCAGGATGTGCTGCTTCTTTTGATCTGCCCGGTCGTTCTCATCGCCTTTGATGAGCTATGGAAAGGCACGCAGCGCCTTCTCAAGAAGAAGTCCCGCCTCGTCTAAACGCCCTCCGCCAAAGCCACTCCTCACGGGGCGGCTTTTTTCTTTGCGTTTTAATGATGGGAAACCCAGGCGATTAATGGTATATTTCTTGTCGTTATGGCCATGCTTGAATTGTCCAACATCGAATTCAGCTACGCCGACAAGGAGCTCTATAAAGACGTCTCCCTCAAAATCAACCCGGGCGAGCATTGCTGCCTCGTCGGGGTCAACGGTTCCGGGAAAACGACCTTATTAAGCCTCATCGTCGGCAATTTGCTGCCGGATTTCGGAAAAGTCATCTGGGAGAACGGGGTGACGTTTTCCTATCTCGACCAGCAGCTCAAAGTGGCTCAGGACATGCCGGTTTCCCAATATCTTTATGGCGTCTATAAGGCCCTTTTCGACAAGGAAAAGGCCATGGAGAAACTTTACGAGGAAAGCGCGGCCGATCCTACCGATTTCGAGAAGATCCTCGCGAAGGCCCAGCGCCTTCAGGACGAGCTCGACAACGCTTCGTTCTATTCGATTCAGGAGAAAGTGGGCCGGCTCGCCGATGGCTTAGGCTTCGACAAGACGCATCTCGAAGCCCCGCTCCATGAGCTTTCCAGCGGCCAGCGGGAGAAAGCCTATCTCGCCAAGATGCTCTTGGAGGAACGGGACGTCCTTCTCATGGACGAGCCCACGAACTTCTTGGATCAGAATCAGGTGGCGTGGCTCGCCACCTATCTCCAGAACTATCCCAAAGCCTTCTTGGTGGTCTCTCACGACCAGGCTTTTTTACGGAAAATCGCCAACGTGGTATTCGTCCTCGAAAACCAGACCATATCCCGCTATAAAGGCGACTACGAGTATTTCGTGACCCAGCACGCGCTCGACAAAGAGCAATACGCGAAGAACTACGAGGCTCAGCAGCGCTACATCAAAAAGGAAGAAACCTTCATCGCCAAGCACATCGTGCGGGCGACGTCTTCGCGGGCCGCCAAGTCCCATCGCTCCCGCCTGGCCCATCTCGAGGTCATGGATGAGCCAGGGAAAGAAGAAGGCAAAGTCTTCTTTTCCTTTCCCTTCACCCATGACGTTGGCCAAAAGCCTTTGATCGTCGAAGGCTTGTCGATCGGCTACGCGAAACCGCTCCTCGATCCGATTTCCTTCACCCTTCTCAAAGGCGAGAAAATCGCGATCCTGGGCCAAAACGGGGTGGGCAAGACCACCTTCCTCAAAACGATTCTCGGGAAGATCCCCTCGTTAGGCGGAAGCTTCCTTTGGCTTGAAGGCACCCTCATCAATTATTTCGACCAAGAAGAAAAGGTCGATATGGCGATGACGCCTTTCGATTACGTCCATGACCATTATCCGGATCTCACGAATACGCAGATCCGAACCGCCTTAGGCGCGGTCGGGGTCCGCAAAGACCTCGCCATCCGCCCGATGGCCGAGCTTTCGGGCGGCGAGGAGACCAAAGCCCGTTTCGCGGTCATGACCCTCAAAAAGAGCAATTTCCTCGTCTTCGATGAGCCCACCAACCACTTGGATCAGAAAGCCAAGGACGCTTTGTTCGACGCCATCGAGCGGTTTCCCGGAAGCGTCATCATCGTGAGCCACGAAAAGGACTTCTATGACGACCTCGTCGACTATGAGCTTGTCTTCTGATCTTTAGGAGAGACGGTTCCGCTTTCGAAAGCCGCAAAGCCAAAAAAGCACGAAGAAAAACGGGGTCTTCCGCCAATACTCGTAACCGGAGACCTCGGAATTATAAACCGCGACGATGCGCCGATAATTGGCATCCAGGTCTTTCAGGGCCGAGCTGAACACAAGATAATCCTCGCCAGCCTTGAGATAGCTTTCCGCTTCGGCGAGGAGCGTCAGCCGTTTCTGAAGATCGTTCAAGGTCTGGCTGACCTCTTCGACCTCTTTCTCCTTGGTGGCCTGAGTCTTGAGCCACCGGACTTTGGCGGCGCTGTCTTTTTCGGCGCTGTCGAGATGGGCGGCGGCTTTGTCGAAAAGGGCGTACATCGATAACAGGATATCTTTTTTCTCGGCGAAGAGGACCGAAAGAGCGATGAGGCGTTTCTTGAGTTTTTCCTTAAAAGCCAGAATATTGGAAAGGCAATAAAAGAAAGAAATGAGATAAAGAAGCCCGATCACGGCGAGGACATAGAGGAGAATCTGCCACCATTGCATGTTCCTATTCTAGGGGTCTAGGAGCCAAAGGGCAAATCTTCTCCGGCTCCGAAGGCAAAAGGGGCGATTTGACGATGAAAAGAACGAGGGCTAAACTAATAAGCCAAGCGAAAAACGCTGGCTTTACCGGAAAATGAAAAAACCCATCGTCGCCATTCTTTATGATTTCGATTCCACCTTGGCCACCTCGGACATGCAGAATTTCTCTTTCATCCCCGCGATCGGGATGACGCCGGAGCAATTCTGGAATCTGACCACGGATTTTTCCAATGCCACCGGCGTGGAGCGGACTCTTTCGTATCTTTATATGATGGCGAAAGTCGCCAAGGAAAAGGGCATCAAGATGACGCCCGAATGGCTGAATTCGATGGGCAAGAACATCGAATTCTTCCCTGGCGTCCTCACCTGGTTCCAACGCATCAACGATTTCGGGACGGAGCACAACGTCAAAATAGAGCATTATCTCGTCTCGTCCGGAAACAAAGAAATCATCGATGGCTGCGCGATCGCCAAGGAATTCAAAGTCGTCTATGGCTGCGAATACCTCTTCGACCCCGTCACCCGTGAGCCGATTTGGCCCAAGCTCGTCATCAACTTCACGCAGAAGACCCAGTATTTCTTCCGGATCTCCAAAGGCGTTTACGACGTCACGGACGATGTCGGCGTAAACGAAAAGCGTCCCGACCGCCGGGTTCCTTATAGCAATATCATCTACATCGGGGACGGGATGACCGATATCCCTGCCATGATCATCGCCAAGAACAACGGCGGAAAATCGATCGCCGTCTATCCGAAGGGAAAAGAAGACAAAGTCCAAGGCCTTTACGACGACGGCCGCGTCAACTACGTTTGCCAAGCCGATTACCGCGAAGGCAAAGAGCTCGAGCGCGTGCTCCAGCTCATCATTCAAGGCGTCTCCATCAACGAATCCCTAGGACAGCGCGAAAACCGCGACAAACCTACCGATTGATAAGGACGAAACGCTCTTCCGATGCTACAATAGGCCCGTCATGGAAGAGAGTTTTTCTTTTATTCATTGCGCCATCCTTCTCATGGCGGGGTCCGGCGAGCGCTTCCTTAGCCCCACCCCCAAGCAATTTCTCCTAATGGGGGGCCATCCTCTTTTTGGCTACGCCGCCAGGGTCCTTAACGATTCCCACGACATCGATTTCCTCGTTTATGTGGTGCCCACGGGCTATCTCGAGACAGCCGAAAAAAGGATCAAAGAAGAAAAGCTTGAGAAAAAACATGCGATCATCGAAGGCGGAGCGACGCGGGGCGCAAGCGCTTATGCCGCCGTTAAATTCTTGATCGGCCAAGGAGCCAAGGCAGATGCCGTCGTTTTGCTCCAAGACGGGGATCGCCCGAACCTCACCGCAAAACTCATTCGCGAAAATATCATGGTCGCGTCTCGCTTCAAAGCGGCCGTCACCGCGCTTCCCTCTTACGATTCCGTGGCGATTTCCAAAGAGCCTTCCCTCATCGATGGCTATCTCCCGCGCGAAGAGGTGTACCTTCTTCAGACGCCACAGGCTTTTCAATTAAGCCTTCTCAACGAAGCGTTTCTTAAGGCCAAGGCCGAAAAGAAGGTTTTCACTGACGAAGGATCGCTTGTCCTTGCTTTAATGGGCGTGGCCCCGCATATCGTCATCGGCGCTAAAAACAACGTCAAAATAACGGAACCGGAAGATGCGGTCGCTTTGGCGCGAGGGCTAAAAAAATGAAACATTTCAAAGTTGGCGATGTCATCGAAGGAACCGTGGTTAAAGTCCTGCCGAAATACGCGATCATGGTCTTCGACGGGGGCGAGACGGGCCTTCTCCATATCAGCGAATTATCGAAATCCTATGTGCGGAACTTTGCAGGCCTTGTGCAAGTGGGTAATATATATAAGGTCAAAGTCATTGCGTACGATGAGACGCGCGATTTTATGAAGGTCTCGTTGAAGAAAATGACCTCGGCCGAACGGAAAAAACCTCTCGCCAAAAAGAGAGTCGATGCCGCTTCGATCTCCTTCGAAGAGCTTGCCAAGCGGCTCCCAGAATGGGTCGATGAAGAAAATAAAAAGGAGAATGCCTGATATGGTCATCGAAGTGAAAACGGATCATCTCGTGGATCCGGTTGATTTTCTAAGTTACGAAAAGAAAGTCGCCGCCCTCAACGAGACCATCATTCATAAGACCGGAGCGGGGAATGATTTCCTCGGCTGGGTCGATTGGCCCGTCGATTACGACAAAGCCGAACTCGCGAAAATCAAAGAAACCGCGAAATACGTTCGCGACAATTATGAGGTCTTGGTCGTCTGCGGCATCGGAGGCTCTTATTTGGGGGCGCGAGCCGCCATCGAAGCCCTTAACGGCAGTGTTCGGGGCCATAAACCCGAGATCATTTACATGGGACAGACTTTCGATCCGACCTATCTTTCCGAGGCCATCGAGTATCTCCGTGGCAAAAAATTCGCGGTCAACGTGATTTCCAAAAGCGGCACCACCACCGAAACCTCGGTCAGCTTCCGCCTGCTTCGCGAACTATTAGAGAAACGCGATGGCGTGGCGGCCGCCCGCAAAGCCATCATCGCCACCACCGACGCCAAGAAGGGCGCGCTTTTGGAGCTTTGCAAAAAAGAAGGCTACGTCCGCTTCGTTTTGCCGGATAACATCGGCGGACGCTATAGCGTCCAAACCGCCGTTGGCTTATTCCCCATCGCCTGCGCGGGGATCGACCCCGAAGAAATCCTCAAAGGAAGCGCCGCGGCGCGGCTCGACACCTCTAGCGGCGACATCGCGAAGAACGAAGCCTATCGCTATGCGGTGATCCGCCACGAAATGTGGGCGCATTACCATAAGGATGTCGAGTTTTTCGTCACCTACGTTCCTTCCTTCGCCCAACTGGGCGAATGGTGGAAACAGCTTTATGGCGAATCCGAGGGCAAGGAGCGCAAATCCTTATTGCCCGACAGCGTGACGTTCACGACCGATCTCCATTCGATGGGCCAATTCATCCAGGAAGGGAGCCCCGTCTTCTTTGAGACGACGCTGCACCTCGCCCATCATCGTCATGACATCAAAGTCCCGCACGATGAGGAAAACCTCGATGGCCTCAACTATCTTGAGGGACGTTCGCTTGGCAGCATCCAGGATCGGGCTTTCGAAGGGACTTTGGCCGCCCATACCGAAACCGGCAAAAACAACAACGTCGTCCTCGAGCTTGAGCGCATGGATGCCTATCATTTGGGCTATCTTTTCTACTTCTTCGAACGGGCTTGCGCGATGAGCGCTTATCTCAATGGCGTGAATCCCTTCAACCAGCCCGGCGTCGAGGTTTATAAGAAGAATATGTTCCATCTGCTCGGCAAACCGGGTTTCTGAGCGGAGGGCGGAATAAGGAAAATCGCGCTTCCCCAAGGAGCGCTTTTTCTTTCTTTCAAGAACGGGTTTGCCTTCGCTGCCATGAGGGAAAGTCCCACCTTTTGCGGTCTATTCCAAAAAGCGCTTGTTTCGCCATTTTAATTCGATTGACGGCCTATTATCCCGATGGTATATTTATTACCGCACGTTCAGGCGGCGCGGCTACGCGGATGCTTAGCTCAGCGGGAGAGCATCGCCCTTACAAGGCGGGGGTCAGAGGTCCGAACCCTCTAGCATCCACCATCCTTCTTACGTGCGGTCGAAATCTGTGGGCGAATAGCGAAGTGGCCAAACGCGGCTGACTGTAAATCAGCTCCTCCGGGTTCGGTGGTTCAAATCCATCTTCGCCCACCACCTTTTGTTTGGGGTGTAGCCAAGTGGTAAGGCAACAGACTTTGACTCTGTTATGCACTGGTCCGATCCCAGTCACCCCAGCCATAATCCTCCGTTAGCTCAGTGGTAGAGCACTTGACTTTTAATCAAGGGGTCGACGGTTCGAGCCCGTCACGGGGGACCAATTTGTCTTCTTGCCCAGGTGGCGGAAGGGTAGACGCAAGGGACTTAAAATCCCTCGGGTGAATAGCCCATATCGGTTCAAGTCCGATCCCGGGCACCAATCAAACGCAAAGCCAGCAAGCCTAGATGGTTGCTGGTTTTTTGATACTTTTTTTGAGTTTTTTATACGAATTTCCGAGTGCTAATAAGGCTATTTTGAAGTAGAATTTTCAGGCAAAAGCTCTACTGCGATTTCTAACGATTTCGTTTTCATCGACGGCGACTGATGAATCTGTTTTTAAGTGAAACGCAGTGAAACAAGACGCCAGCGGATTTTTAATCATGTGGGCGCAATCGTTTTTCCATTCGTTATCCGAGTCGCTTATCGGATCCAATATTGGGGAAAAATTGACTAGAAAAAAGCACTAGCGGAAGTTCTACGATGCCATGGCGAAAACGCCAAGCCGGAGGACTTCCGGCTTGGCTACTTTGATTTGTTTTCCTCTCTCTTCAAAATCGTGAAAAAGCGATGAAAATCACATATGGGAAGGATCCGTTTTGACGGGGTCGACGCCCTGCTCCCCGAACGCACTCGCGAGCTTGTTTGCCGACCCGATGTTGCCGTCGTAGTCTATGTTCACCTTTAGGGACGCGATGATACCTTCCGTGATTCAAGCCGTTTCCGACGACATAAACTTTGCCTCCTGAATGGATGTCATCGCTATCACCTGTAATAATAGGTTTGTAATTCGCGCTGGCGGAATCGCCCAATTTAAACAAAGCGATGTTTTGTTTTAGATCGTAATTAAGCAGGGAAACATTCCGGTAATCCTCCTCAAAGGAGAACCGGATGACAAATGATTCGAATTCGAGGCAAACTCCATTTCGTTTATATGACGCCATATAAGCATTGGAGAGACCAATGTCCCCCTCGCTATCAAGAAAACAGCCGAATCGTACAACTTCAACGTTTCTCCAGTTGAAGAGCGCAACTCGACTACCGAATAAACGGATCGGCTAAAACATCGGTCGCAGAAGGAAGCCTCCATACGGAGGAGGAGAAATAGAGAGGAAGAAAAATAAGCAACGAGCAAAAAGCACCCCGATTAAATCCATCAAAACGATGCTAGTTTTGTTCTAATTGGTTTCATCCTCTACTGAATGCCAATATCGATCCCCAGCGTCCGCTTCTCGTCGCCCCAGTAGACGCGCTCGTGGGGGAGACTCTTCCTTCGTGATGATGTAAAAAGACCACAGCTTGATGTTGCCCTCGTCGCTGTCGTCCCTCGTCCGCCAAAGGACGGTGCAACGGAAGACGTCCGCGGTGGTCTTGAAGTATTTCGCTTTCTTCCCGTAGACGCTCGTGTCCGCAGCCATGCTCGACCCGTCGGGGATCGCCCCGTGCTTGCCTCTGTAAATAGGAGAAAAGGCCGTCGATCCTGAAGTCCAGATCAGGCATCTCCCCCGATCTTGCTGGGCGCCAAAAGGTTGGCGAGCGCGTCTTTCTTTTTGCCTTCTATCGAATTGAAGAGGGAGGTCAGATTTTTCTGAGATTTTCATCGCCACTATTGTAAAAGCAACCAGTTAGGCCAACGGAGCCAGCGACCAGGAGCAAAAAACAAAAGCCAAACCTGTGTTTCTTCTCCTGTTCCTCTCTAAAAGCTAAATTCGATAGTATTATTTCCGGGGTTGATGAGTTTCCATTGGGAACTCGCGACCCATTTTTCCTTGAACGCTTTGAAAAGAGATCCATTCCAAAAGCTGACATTGTATGCCACTCTCAGTGACGGCAACTCGTAGTCAAACACATGATAACGGCAATTAAAAGGTAATCCACCATTGAAATTCGGCTGGTCGAAAATCAAAAATGGTGTATCCATACGTCGTTAATTTCATTGTCATTTTCATGGCTTGGCTTAAATCGGACGTCCAAAAACGTGGATTAGACACCCATCTTTTGTATACGCCCACTTCTGACCCGGATCCAAGATTCATGTAATCTCTTTTCACCGATGAAATTCAGCAAAATATATCTATCAAAAGCAATGTATTGGCGCTCGTGACGGATGTTTCTTCTGCTTGCCCAAAAAGCCTTGAACCTGCTGGCTTTAATGCTTTTGGCCTACGTCTTTTCATAAATACCCACCTTCAATCTCGAGGGCTTTAATTACGATGTCCTCCGAGTTGGCGCAAAATCTTGTTTTAGGAGACTTTGCAGCATTCCGACAGGACTCTCCCAATGTTTAGGACGCTGCCCACAGGAAAAAGTACCTTTATGGCACCGTTATCGAAACACACTTAGTGGGCGTGGCCATATCGGAAACTTTGTTGATCGCTCCACCGATGGCGATCGATCAGAGCGGGACTCCATTGTGTCGTATTGGGCTGGAGATATTCCTTGCATGGGGCCGAGGGACGCTTTGCTCGATCGCTTTTACCTTATTTATATAAGAAACCACGAGTTAAGATACCACTTGTCCATAAGGAAAACTAATTCCTAATTGACCGCAAACATAAATATAGTCATCTTTGTTATCTTCGGTAACGTCATAATTCAAAGCAGAAGGCGGAACATCAACGATACAAATTAGGCCTATTTCCTCGGTTTTATATTCATTTAAAATTTCTTTCATCCTGTTAAGCGGGCAAGGTAAATTATCTTGAAGCCATTTTACTTCATCGATAGTTTTTACTCTATTTGTACCCGCAAGGATTCCCGAATTCCATCCATTGTTGTCATCCCAACAATATACTTCAATGCCTTTAAGATTTCCTTTGTACGAATAGTATATTGAATAATCGTAGTTAGTTTTATTGCCACAACTGAAAAGTGATGTTATTGAGAGCAACATCAAAAGAATTTTTTTATTATTTTCATCCTCTATGCCCCATAGATATTAACATTAATTGAAGAAATGTTCACTTGGTAAAAACCACAAAATGTAGTGTAATTTAGCCCTCCGTCCGATCTACGGTCGCAGAATTTAGGATTATAAATTAAGCTATTACTATAATCATGATTTCTAACGCATCCACCTCCTGGTTTATGGGACCAAGTACCATCAGAGTTTTGCCGATACCAGTGATAATCGGTACCAGGATCAATGACTAGGGCTACTTTATAAGAACCATTTTCGCATTTTTGATTTTCATCAACGCTTTGAAAAGTGAAATTGTAATTGACGCTATCGTAGCCAACCATTTCTTCTAGAAAAGATTTTGTCAAATAATTCGGATTATATAAGTTATTAAAACTATTGCTTGTTCCAGGCTGCAAAGCCCATGGTTTATTTTCCATATAGGGGTAAGGATTAACCATGACATTTAATGCATATGCATAGCAGTTTTTAAAACTTTGAACGCTTGACCAAGGCTGAGGATCGTAGTCCAACTCTCCACCAGATAAAGGCAGATGATATACAGAAGGATAAAAAGCCATATTCCCAATGCATATTCTTCCGAGATTGCCATCATTCGTATTAGCCGAGAATGTATCGGCGTGGAACCTGACTCTGTAAACAGGGTTATCAAAGACGATTTTATAGAAGACGTGGGCATCTCTATTCGTGGGAAGGGCCGTTGAGGAAGAAAGCAAGTCAAGTTTGTCTACCCAACCATTCTCCCAATAATACTGAACGGCGGCCTCTCCAGTGGAAGATGTCAGCAATTCGTGGGAAGTCGATCTCCAGTGGGCCAGTTCGACGTCGATTCGCGTGACCGCATAGCTGAAACGGTATTCTATGAAAGCCTCGGTGACTCCGCTTCTGATTGGGGACATGACGATGTATTCGTCGTGGATATAACCCGTCCTGTACCTTCTCGTTTCGAAAGCGAAGCCTCGGCTAGCTGTGTGCGATATGAAGTTCTTTTTGGTGGTGTCATCCGTTGGATAGGCATCGGCGAACCCATATTCGTCCGGCTCGATCATCGGGATTTCTTTGAAATCCAGTGGTTTGGTGAAGGATTCCTTCACGTAATAATCGTCCCAATACGGATATGTATCGGAATCAAGTTCGATGTAAGCGTAATACGTTCGTGATTGTGCGGCGAAAAGGGCCTGCTCCCATTGTTCGCCGGTGAGCGTGTAGCTCCTTGAATCCACTCCATTCGCGCTAAAAACCTGGGAAGACGATGATGTTAGGATGGAAAAATCGAAATAAGGCCTGTAAGAGGAAAACCACCTCTCTTTGTAGAGAGATTTCCAGGCGAACGTGGGCGTGTCGTCCCGGTAATTTCCCGAAACAAGCTTGACATCCTGTGGGAAGACAAAATTGCAGGCACACCCGGTTCCACCCGCAGTCGATAGGTAGTTGAACGAATGGCTCGCCCCCATCGCAACATCCAATGAGACCGCATCGGAAAGCGAGGTGAAACCGGTTGAGGAGAGCGGAACGCGGGATAGGCATTTGCCGGAGGATTCATCCCGCCACCCAGTGTGCACATAGATCTCGTCTAAAGACGAATCGTAATCATAGGCTATGAAGGCATGGCCCCCCTAATGTCCGTGACGTCGCACGCAGAATCACCGGTACCCCGCTTCTGATCTTGGAGATGGCATAGGAGCGGACCGATGCGGCGTCGTTGCATGAGCTGATGGCGACCTGCGAGGCAGTGAAGCCGCGATAATCATATAGGTAATATTCTAGGAAACCGACGATCTCGGAGAAGGTCATGCCGAAAGGGCTTTGACTGCTCTCAAACTTTTCCGACCCGAGATAGGACTGGCTGAGGGAGATCAGTTTGCATTGAAAATAGTTGTCAGCGTTCACTGCGGCGTAGGACAGATAATCGCTCAGGGAAAGCGGGCCGACCTCGGCGTCCGGCTCGAAGGCGACGCCCGGGGACTCAGCGTAGAAGGACGGGAACGCGAAATCGGCCGACGAATAGGTAGTGAAGGCGCTTGTGGTCGTGACGTCATACGCTTCGGGGACGAAGGAATCGCTCCAATACGAATCGTAGAATGAAAGGAGCATGCCCATGGCCACGTAGGAGCAGCTCCCGTAGCGGTTGTTGCCGAAGTTCTCCTTCAGATTCGAGAAGTAAACACCTTCGTAATAGTCATTGACGGAGAGGTCGTCCACGCCACCCGAGGAAAGCGAATCAAACACGGATCGGACGGAGGGGTCATAAATTGTGGCTTCGCTGACCATTGTTTCGGCCCTCGCCGAACCGACTGGCCTCGCTAAGGCAAATGCGCTCGAAGCAAAAATCAAAGCAGTCACAAGAGTCAAAGAACATTTGCCAAAAATTTTCATGAATGCCCTCCTCTTAATATATTTTGTATTTTATAATTAATATATTATTTAGAATCTGATGTTTCAACCAACCCATACAGTCTTGCTCTCGTTTAGGGCCAATAAAAACGAACAGCTAATCCTTCGCCCATGCGGGGCCGGGTGGTTTTAAGGGTAATCCCATTAGGCACACGAATGAAGCATGAGAAGTTTAGCCGGACTAAAGGCCACTCTCCGCGAAGAGGCCAGAAGTATTTCTTTTCCAGTTTTTTCTTGCCCGAGTCGCGGGCTCTAGGCTGCCGCACATGGCTCTGTGTTCCCGGCCTTGGCAAACAAGTTTTGCGCACCGAAGCCGGTTTTTAGCGGCAAAGAAACCCCCTCTTCCCACTTTTGTCATTCTTGTTGGCCGCGCCGAAGTTTTGGAAAACCTCGGCAAATCGGTCCCCTTCTTGAGCCGCCAGGCAAAATGCAGTATCTGTTTTGTATGGGGTTTCCCAGCCTTCGAGCAAGAGCACGAGCCCTGTTTTTCCAAAGCCCCGTCCTCGATAACGCTTTTTTACAGCAACATCGCAAATATAAAATTGATATTCATCGTCGAAATGGAAAGCAATTTCACTCACGAAAACTTTGAGTTCAAACGAATACAAATAGCGGCAAAAGCAGCGATTCGGATCTTCTGCCCAGGTTTGATGCCGTTGTTTCCAACGAGAAACAAAAAAACGATAGCGCCTCCCCATTTGGCGTTGTACGACATGGTTTTGG
>CAVRMZ010000038.1:0-29343 GCA_963722445.1 uncultured Bacilli bacterium
CGGCGGACCGCCCACGACAGGACCGCCACCGACACCGGGACCACCACCGCGAACAGCACCGCAGCCAGCGTGAACAGGACCGAGATCACCCGGCGGAGCAGCCAGGGGCGATCGTCGTGCTCGTCGTAGGCCACGTTGATCGCCTCGATCAGGTGGCTCATGCCGCTGGAGGCCGACCACAGCGACAACACCACCCCGATCACGGCGCTCACCGTGAGGGCACCGGCCCGCTGGCTCACGATGGCGCTCAGCTGGTCCCGCAGCAGATCCCGGGCTTCGTTCGGCAGGGCCCCGAACAGCGACTGGACCCGCCGTTCCACGTCGGCCGGGTTGGTGAACAGCCCGTAGATCGACACCACCGAAGCCAGCGCCGGGACGGCGGCCAGGAACCCGTAGTAGGCGACCCGGGCCGCGGTCAGCGTGGTGTGGTCCTCGGCCATGGACGCACGCACCCGGCGCAGGACGGCCAGCCAGTTACGGCTCAGCACTTCCGATGGACGGTCCGCTTCTTCCACGCCACGCTGCTCGGACAATCCACGCTGCTCGGAATCCATGCCGCTGCCGTTACCCCGGGGCGGCCGGGAGCAGACCGCCCCCCGTCAGATCCGGCCCGGATCCGCCCGGGAAACCGGTGGCGAACAGGCTGGGACAGCTCCTGGGGCCAGCCGCTCCCCGCTGGCGATCAGCGAGCGGTGGAAGGCGTGGGACAGCCGGGTGTCGGCCGCCTCCTCGTCGTCGTCGTGGACGTCAGCCGGGCCGGTGGCGCCGATGCCATCGGTCACGGGGCGGTCAGACCCTGGCCAACCTCGGGTGAGGCGGCTGAGGGGGACACCGCCGGGGCGACCGTGCTGCCGTGCGCCCGGACCCCCGGCTGGACCGGCGGCGCCACCCCCGGCCGGGCCGGCTCGGCGCCACGGGATCCGCGGGTCCTGAGGCTTTGCGGCGGACGGCCCGCCCTCGGGAAGGGGCCTCAGGGCCTCCTCCTCGACGAGCCTCCCGTCCTTCATATGGAGGACGGCGTCGCCGTATCTCTCGGCCGCGGCCTCGTCGTGGCTCACGACGACGACGAGCCTCTCCCTGGAGACGGACGAGAGGAGGCCGTAGACCATCGCGGCGTTCCTCGAGTCGAGGTTCCCGGTCGGCTCGTCCAAAAGGATCGCCGAGGAGCGGGACAGGAGGGCCCGGGCGATCGAGAGGCGCGCCCGCTCCCCCTTCGAGAGGAGGGAGACCGGCTCATGCAGTTTATTTCCCAGCCCGACGCGCTCGAGCGCGCCCCTGATTTTCGCCTCGTCCTCCTCAACCAGCCTCAGGTTGTCGAGGAGGCTCAGGGAGAAGAGGAGCCCCTCGTCCTGGAAGACGTAGGAGAAGGCCGTTCCCTTCGGGGAGCTTACCTCGCCGGAGGTGATTTTCTGGAGGCCCCCGATGGCGTTGAGGAGGGTGCTCTTCCCCGCGCCGGACTCGCCGGTCACGAAATAGAGGCCCCTGTCCGCGAACTCGTAGGAGAAGTCGTCGACGGCGTCGAACGAGCCCCGGCCGTCGTCGAAAGAGACCGTGACATCCTTTAGTTTAATCATTGCTCAATTATACAATGTCTATTGACAATAAAGCTGGAAAGAAGCGCCAGACGTATTCGTAGCAGAAAACTTCTCAATAAAAATATAATATTGGGTATTTGCGGAGAAAGAAAAATTGGAAATTTTTGGTTGAAGTCTTCCCTCCGAGTCGTCGTCAAAGGCGAGCTGGTTCATGTCGGCGTCTAAGATCCGCATCGTTAGATCTTGGGAGTTTTCGCTCGTTGGGAAAAGAGTCCAAAACGAATAGACAGAACTTCGCGAAGGAATAAACGAAAAATACAAAGTGGTACTTCCGGCGGCGATGGAATAGGGCCTGTAGAAATTGTCCTCCAAAACGTTTCCGACATTTGAAAGCGCCTCATATTGGATGATGTTGATTCTGAACTGATATGTGGTAGAGGCCGATCCGGCGTAGATCCTCACGAAAATATAATACGTCTTCCCCGCGGTCATGTAGCATTCGGCCTTCGAGAAGAATCTGCCGGTCCCGTTCCCCTCGTCGTCGTTGAAGCAGATTCGGTTGAAAGCGTCGTCGAAAACGCTCATGACCGTGTCAACCGCCGCCGTGCATTCTGAAGTGAAAAGAGAGTAGTTCCCAGAGGCGGATGGGGTGAATGTATAACATTTATTTTCACTTCCGACGCCGGAGAAAACGACTGGATTAGCGAAGTTCCTACCATTTTCGGAAATGGTACCCCCGGTTTCGTCGACGCGCAAATACGTTCCGCCGTCCGTACCATTGAATCCTTTGACACGTATTTTGTACGCATTCCCAGCACTGAGTGAATACGAAATCAGCGAACAATGCCGCAGAGAAGAGGAATTGAGATAAAATCCCCCGTCATCGTCATAAACCAATTGGTTCATCGTGGAGTCGTACAGGTAAAGCAGCGTGTCGAAATCGGTCCCGTAAGTCTGGAAAATATAAGTCCCAGACCTTACTGGGGTGAAGGAATAATCCTGATAATCGTTTCCGGAACCCCCATAGTCTATGTTCGCAGTATTGCTTGAACAATATTGGGCGTAATACGCTGTGCCCAGGGACATCACAGTCGGAGTAGACGTGGGTCCTGGTTCTATGTTGAAAATCCTGGCCCAAGAATTCGACATCGTCGCCTCCAAATCCAGAGACCCAAAATAAAATCCAAGAAAGCTCCATGTGTTGTCGTTGAAAACGTTAAGCGAAACAGAGGTCAAAAGATACGCGTCCCAGTTAATATCCGCGTTACGTTGTGAAGTTGCGTAGGTCACCTTAAAATAATCACTGCTCGTCTTGTAAAGAAGAGGATCGCTGGTCGCTTCGGCGGTCCCGTCGACTTTCGACAGGCCGAAGGAGAAAGTCTTCGGGAGGTTCCCCCAATCCGAAATGGCTGCATTTGCATTGCTGTTGGCTAAAACTGTGTCATTGGTAGTATAGGACCCATCTAAATTTGACGTAAGACCTGCATGAGCAGAAAGGTCGTGCGTATATTTGTCTTCCACTGCGCCATAAGCGATGCCGGCCACAACGCTTGCCGCCTCACCGACGTATGGGATTTCCGAAATGCCAAAGTCGACTAGTCTCAAAATCCAGGAACCCGCCGGGGTGGCAAGGCCGTTATAGTCACCACTTTCAGCGACGCCTTTTTCCGTAATCCAATAAGATGTGCAGTAATACCCATAATCATAGTCCCTGTTATACCCGGAATCCCCGATGTTGGGATGGCTGACGTTTCCCATCCCCGCCGCCGCGTTGATGTTGCCAATGGCCAATTTGGAAGAGCTACTGTCATCCCAATGGACGATGTTGTATGTCTTGTCGTAGACGACGAAACCATTGATAACCGGGGTCACCATGATTTTTCCAGGTGTGGAGGCCACTGGTGGCGTATTTTTGATGTCAAAAACAAGGACGTTTGACGTTATGTAGCTTCCACTGGTATAGGTATTCACATAAAAACCATATTCGGAGCCCATAAAACAATAGGTACCGGTGTTTGTGAGAAGGGATTTTGGGACAATATTAACGATATTATCATCAGTAATGTAGTTTCTGTTCCCATCAGCTCCAATCATCTGATGGCCGCCTCTGCCTGCTATCGATGAAGAATAGGTAGTAATTGAAGAATTGGTGTCCGCATATTGATCATACAAAGAGTCGCTCGTCTGGTTCACTATGGCATTTTCCCTGACGCTTGGGGCGCGGAGGCCTTTTCTGACAGATGAATCCGAGAGGGTCTGAACCGATTTCCCCGCCGAATTGAGGCTGGATTCGTAAGGCTGGGAGAAATTGGCCGACTCGTCGACCCAGCGCCGAACGTCCGAAGACGCTCCTTGAGAGGGTGCGGAGGCCGAAACGATGGTTTCAGACGCCGATTCCGAAAGGGAAAAATAATCGACTTCCATCGAGGCCTTGCCAGCTTTGACGACCTCAAGCGTGTAGGCGGAGGCCTGCTGGACCTCCTCGCGAGGGACCTTGTACTCATAATTCCAGGAGTTATCGATGACCTTGATCTCGTATATCCCGTCGGACAAGGCGAGGGCCGGGTCATAAGCAACGTAATACGTGCTGCCGGATCGCTGATACTGATAGAACGTGAGGGATCCGAGATCGACAGAGATGCCATTGGCTTCGTCGGCTGCCGAAAGGCCTGAGGCCGCCCCCAAATAGGCGTATTCCGCTAAACTCGAGGAGGGCTCGGCCGACCATTCGGCAAAGACCGGCGAATCGCCCTTCAAAACCCCGCTTCCGCTGGGGTTTTCCAGATTCGTCCGACCGGACGGAAAACAACAAAAGGCAACAAGAAAAGCCCCGAAAACCTTTGGAAAAAACATATGTGCGCCCCCTTCTCTTTTAGAAAAATTATCCCACGTTTAAAAACGGGAAAGTTGTTTGCTTAAAAAACATTTTGAATTTTAACCGCTAACGAGAAATATTTTCAAAAATTGTAAAATTAAAAACTGAATTTAACGAGCGAAAAGTGAAAAAAATCCCAGAAAAACTTTTTACATAATAGAAAAATTCATCGGCAGAACCTCGATTGGCAAGTTCCGTAATGATAACGGCGCGGTCAAGCATAGCGGAGCAATCATGCTGGCAATTTTTCTAAACTCTATTGCGTAAACGCGGAAAACGCATGCCAGGTATAGATTTTATACCAGGGGAAACTCATTAACTGTAAGCCTTTCCGAAAACGATGTCCCTATGAAATCTCAATGTCTCGGAGAACTGAATACCCTGATTGCTTTGGGCCGATGCCTTTGTTCCCTTTTTCCCCTGCCAGACGAAACGCCGCGTTCCCGCCTTCGCCAAACTCCCCTGTCCAATCTCTTGGAACCGTTTCGTTGGGTTTTCATACGTTTTTGATACGCAGAAAAAAACAAAAACCCCGATAAAATCGGGGCTTTCAGGCTTTTGGTGGGTACTAAGAGTCTTTTTTCGTCTTTTGCGCCCGCGAAGGCAAGCGGCAAAATCCCCGTGCAAAGCCACTTTTGAATAAAAGCATGCATAGATAAACACGGTTATCTTCGCGGGCGGAAGGAAAAAACGATGCTTTTGATACGCAAAAAATTAGGGCCGCAAACTCAACGATGATAGAATTCATATATTTAAAATATGACAAAACGCGAAAAATACATGTTCGGTATAGATTTTATACCAAGAGGAATTCATCAACCATAAGGTTTCCCGAAACGATATTCTCATGAAATCTCTGCGCCTCGGAGAACCAAATACCCAAATTGCTTTGGGTCGATGTTTTTGTTTCCTTTTTCCCATGCCAGATGAAACGCCGCGTTGCCGGCTTCGTCGAACTCACCTACCCAGTCGCCGGGGACGGATTGGCCAGGCTTCCTTCCCAAAACGATTTCATAGGCCTCGGCCATCCCGTGCTTTTCCAATATCCCAATGCTTATTAGACACATTTGCGGATAAATGATAATATGGCATCTCCGACCAACGCAATGGTTTTTGCGTGGATATTATATAATTTGCCTTTCCGACACTCGGGTAAATAAGGATAAAAAGGAAAATGCGATAATCGCCGATGATGGATCCTTTCCCGCAACGCTCTTGATAGCAGCCTGCGTTCCGCTTACCCTTCAATCCATGTCATCGAACACGTCCAAGCCAAGCGGATTTGCTATATCGTCGATCGCGGATGAAATTTCGTTTTCGAAAAACCCGTCGTAGTTCCACTGGGCCTCGCTGTAGTCCTCCCCGAAAACCAATTCGCAATAGTTTTTGAAGAAGCGCTCAACTCCGTCAAGGGAGCCTTCAATCAGGGCGTCGTCGAACTTGACGAACCCTATCGCAAGCTGGCCCTGTAGGTATTCGCCATCCCAGAGGACTTCGGGATGCTTTTTCCTGAGATCTTTGTAAGTCGACTCGTTGTTGTGCTTGATGAAGTTCCAGATGCAATACAGTTTGTCGTAATCGGAGAAGCCATCGATTTCATTGAATTTTTTCTTCTTGTTTTTGCACGTCTCGTAAAAAAGGTTCCGGTGGAATTCGCCCTTGATGAGATTGTTTTTGGTCAGGACCCTGACCGTCGCCGCCTCGATCTGCGAGGCCATCATGGAATAGAACTGCGAATACATGCTCGCGATGATCTCGTTCTTTTTGACAGCCGCTTTCCTCTCCTCGACCATGTTTTGATACTGCGTCCGCGCGCTGGCGGCCCCATAGCCGGATATCCCGCACATCAGCTTGTAGTCGCCCCCCGGGTCCAGCTGCTTGACGGCGATTTTGGAGATCACCTCATTGATCAGGGGCTTGTATTCCCCGAGCCATTTTTTCCTCAGATAACCGACCGATTCGACGAAACAGTTGACGTTGTAGTCAAAGTAACCAGCCTTTTTTGGGACGAAATGGTGCGTGTTCCTGGCGTTGACAATCTTCAGCATCCCTTCCGTCAGAAAGCCTGGGATCTCCTTGGCGAGGCGCTTCGGGTCTATCCCTATCCGCGTTTCGCCCCTGAACAGGCCCCAATACCGCGTGTCTTCCATGGAAAGTGAGCCGTACAACGCCAAGTCGGCGGCTCTCGATCTGCGCTCTCTCTTCGCCATATTCCGTGCCCTTTTAAAGTTGGGCGCCCGCCATTTGGGCGAGTGCCCCGCAAGATTGATTATCCTGCACTTGCATAAGCGCAGCACCACTCAGCGAACGTCTAGGCGCAACCCAATAACACGTTTTCGGGTCTTTGACTTATGCACGTTAATGATAGCATCGGTGAGTTTGTGTTAAAAGCCCGGCTGCGGAGGCCTCGCTTCGCCGAATTAGATGCATTCAAAAATGGAGCAAGCCATAGACCCGACAATCAGCATCAGTTTCTCAGGTAACAAGAATGAAGCCATCATCTCCAAATTTGACTCGATCCCCAACAAATCGGATTGCGTGAGAAAACTCCTCGTTTCCGTTTTGAGGAGAAAGAACGCCGATGGGATGGGTTTATGCAAAGATAATCGATTGCTCTGCCGAACATTGTTTGCTTTGGCTCTTTTCTGTCTGGCAAGCACGGACGGCGGATATCCGGCCTCGCGTCAGTCGATGAGTCTGCATGGATGTTTGGTAACGGATATCTGACATCCGTGCTTAGTCTTTGTGGATGCGATCGAACGCGGAATGTCCGCTTGGCTAGCATGCGCGCGCCGGCGTGCATTTCCTTTGCATCCATAAAGCTTTCGTTTCTTAAAGGAAAGCATATGATGCAATGCATTTTGCCCATATATCGCGGCGGAGCCGCATTGATGGCAATCCGGCCGCCCTGCGCGGCCGCGAATGTGCAAAGTCTCTCTTTCCCGAGAAGAAGGGTAAACATGAAACTTTCCGACAAAAAAGAAAAAATATCGAATATCCGAAAAAACTCTAAAGCTAAGCCAATTCAAAACCCGATTGATTCCTCTTCAATCCTAGCATTCAGCAATTCTGCAAGATCTTCAAATGGGGCTCTGCTAATTATGAATTCGTTTCATGACAGTCTTTCGCGCTGTGCGGCCAAACAAGTTATTTGTTGCTGGATATTTTCATATTTCGCTTTATGATAGAAAGAACAAAGGGGTTTATATGGCAAATCCTGGTTTCCAAGCTTACTTTCTTCCCGTCCTTCGTCTCTTGGGGGATCGGAAAGAGCATTCTACGCAAGAGTTTTTTTCTTCAATGGCCGACTTTTTCAAACTTTCGAATGAGGACACGATGGAAATGACCCCATCTGGTCACATCAAGACATACCAAAACAGGATCGGATGGACGCTGACTTACCTGAAAAACGCCGGCTTGATCTCAAGCCCTTCTCGAGCGGTTTTCGCGATAACCGACAGAGGATTGGGGGTTTTGGAAAAGAAACCCAAAAAACTTGGAATATCCGACCTTCGGAAGTATGAGTCTTTCACCAAATTTCATTATCCCAGCAACCAGCAAAAACGAAAGGAAGAAAACCTGTCACCAAGCTCGTTTACTCCGACGGAATTGATTGAATCCTCATATGGGGAAATAACTAATTCGGTCTGCAACGAATTGCTTTACAAAATCAGGGAAAAATCGCCTGAATTCTTTGAGAACCTAGTCGTTGATCTCGTGGTCTCCATGGGTTATGGAGGCAACATAACCGATGCCGGAAATGCGGTCGGAAAAACCGGAGACGGAGGGGTTGACGGGGTCGTGAAACAAGACCGTCTGGGCTTAGGGAAGATATACATACAAGCTAAAAACTGGAAGCCCGAATCGACGGTCGAAAGGCCGGAAGTCCAAGGCTTCGTCGGAGCGCTTCAGGAGAAAAAAGCCAAGAGGGGAATTTTCATCACAACTGCCTCTTTCTCAAAAGGCGCGAAAGAATATATCGAAAAGATCCAAGACCCAATCATCCTGATCGACGGAGAGGAGCTTGTTCGGCTAATGTTCGAATACAACATCGGTGTCACAACAGTAAAAACATATCAGATCAAGCGCATTGACGGTGATTATTTCGACGAAAACTGAAAGCTGATTAAACTGGCTTCCCTGGATTAATTCCGTGTTCATAGTGACCATCCGCCACTTGCTCTATCACTATTTCGGGTTTTCCCTTATGCAAGGCTGACGGTGCCTCGGCCGAAAGAGACCATAAAATTCCAAGGCATTTCGATTCGAAGTGATGTCAGAAATCCCGAAAACGGCGGTGAGGTCACTATGGCTCCCTCAGGAGATAAGTCTTTTTGGCTTCGGATTTTTGCTTATTTGCCTGTTTTTTCCAGCGCGGTTGTTTCCCCGTAGGCATTTTTGAAATCCTTGCGCCATTCAAAAAAGAGAGATTGTTGAAGAACAAGGTTATTTACTCTTTCCGGCGTCCATCAAGTTTATATTTTGTCTATATGATAGACAAAAAACATGATTATAGTTTTCAATTAGGCTCAAGCCTGGTAATATCTATTTGGTTATGGATTACATAGATCTTTTTGCCGGAGCGGGCGGTTTGTCGGAAGGGTTTTTGCGAGCCGGATTCGACGCGATCAGCCACGTGGAAATGATGTCAGAGGCATGCGATACCCTGAGAACACGCGCCTTTTATTATCGCCTTGTCAAAACGCCGGAAGGCAAGGCCTATTATCGATCTTATCTAACCGGGGAAACATCAAAAGAAGACTTTTTTTCCAAGATGCCGAAAGATATTTTCGACTCTGTCATCTGCGAAAAAATGAGCGATGAAAACCTCCCTGCTGTTTTCGAAAAAATCGATCAAAGACTGTTGCAAATGCATAAACGAAAGGTAGATGTCATCATCGGCGGCCCGCCTTGCCAGGCTTATTCCGTCGTTGGCAGATCCCGGACGGATATGAGCAAAGACCCAAGGAATCAGCTCTATCTTCTCTACTTGAAATTTTTGGAGAGATACCGGCCTAAGCTTTTCGTTTTTGAAAACGTTCAGGGAATAATGACTGCTGGCGGTGGTAAATATTTTGCGGATTTAAAAAAGCGATGCCAAGAAGCCAACTATTGCGTCGAGGTAAGGCTTTTGAAAGCCGAAGACTACGGCGTCTTGCAAAAACGCCGGAGGGAGATCATCATCGGCATCAAAAACGGAAACGGCATAAAAGCCGAAGACTTCCCGTATCCGCTTGCTGAAGAGAAGCGATATTCTGCTTACGTAGTTAACGATCTTTTGAATGATTTGCCCCTTCTTAAACCCGGAGGGGAAGACAATCATTATTTCAGAGAGCCTTCCAAGTATTTGATCGAGACCGATATCCGAAAGCCCGATGATGTCTTAACTTGGCATTTAACTAGGAACATCAGGGAATTCGATCGGAAAATTTACCGTTTCGTCATCGATTACAGCTCCAAAAACGGAAGAACCCCTGATTACACAGAGATACCAAAAGAGCTCAGGACCCATAAAAACACCACATCGTTTTTGGATAGATTCAAAGCCGTTCCCGGCAACTCTCACGTCTGTCAGACGATGGTCGCTCACATTTCGAAAGATGGCCACTATTACATCCATCCCGATATCAAGCAAGCAAGGTCTTTGTCTGTCAGAGAGGCAGCGAGAATCCAGTCGTTCCCTGATGACTTTTTCTTTGAAGGGAGCCGGACCTCCGCTTTCGTCCAAATCGGGAACGCCGTGCCGCCACTGCTTGCTTATGCGGTCGCGGAATCCATAAAAATATTTTTGAGAAAACGCCGTTAAATCAAGACACCGTTCTTGCCCAAACGCTCACGCAACCTCCAAATTTCTTTGGCTTGTTTTGGAGATGGGAGCATGGGGCGAGGGCCATCGATGGAGCAGGCGATGTTTAGGAGCCCGACGTCGATCGGGCCAAGGATTTGCCGCTCTTGCCCCTCTTGGAGGAGTTTCCGCCAATAGGGCCCGCCTAATTTGAATATTTCGGATTCGACATCTAGTTCGTTGTTCAGTTTTTGGTCTTTTGCGGCAGAGGAAGAACGTTCTTCTATGAGTTTTGCGTTGACCAAGCTCTTTAGGAAAGCCTCACCGAGCTGATATGGTTCATTCCTGAAAGCATCCCATGTGGTCTCGCGTTTGGCATATTCTGAAACGAGCGCCCCGTGACTGTCTTGAATAAAATCATTCGCCTTTTTAGAAACAATCTCGATTTCCGATGCCAAGACTGGGTACAGCCCCTGGCTCCGCCAAATTTTGTCCCAGTCAAGACTCCATCCTTCCGGAATAGAAGAAATTATCTTTGCCAAGGTATAGGGGATCACCTGAGATTTGAATCCGCCCGTCTCATACCAAGGAGCATTCGCTACCATTTTGTCCGTTTCTCTGAATAAAATTGCGGCGCAGACCATTTTCTGAAAAAACACATCGTTGATCTCTTGGCGCTTGTTCTGCCAGATGTCATCAATCGTCTTTGCGAATTCGGCCATGTTCTTGACCGCGCCTCTCGTTACTATGTGAGGCTTTAAGGCTATGGTATTGAAGTATTTCCCAAGCTCTTCCTTCTTTATCACTTGGCTTTTCGGGAATTTAATTTGGAAAGTGTTACGTTCGCTTTCCTTCATCTTGAACATCTCTTGGTTGTATTTTCCCCGTGCTCTTTCGTAATACCACATCGTCTGGGTCACTGAACCATACGACGCTGGGGCGACGATCCGCTTCGACATTTTTTCAAACTCAATATGGAAAGGATGATTCGAGAAGAAATCCGCGTCGGTGACTTTATTCTGACTGTTGGCGTAACGTGCGATTTTTTGCACCATGTCGTCGTACTGCTCGTCGTCCCTAATGACCGTGAGCTTCATCGGGACAAAGATATTTTCGAGTTTAGATTTGTCCTTTAAAAATGCCGATGTAAGCGAAGCGGTCGTCTGACCCCCGTTGATGATCTGAAAATCGCGCATAGAGGTGATCATCGTGATTCCGTGATCGTTTTTTGTTACTATCGATTCCGCGGTGCAGGCGATGCCGTTGTTGTAGGTGAAGAATTTGGTGGGTTCCTCCAAAATCGTTCTTCGAATTCCTTGATTGATTTTCCCTTTGTTTGACAAGAAAGCCCTGACGTTCTCTTCCAAAAGCCTGCTTCCGAATTTGTAGTAGATATCAGACAAGAATTTTCCGGTGGCGATAGCCAAAAAAGCATCGTAGTTAAGCCCCTCTGACATTTCTGCCCTCAGGCAAGGTATTCCGCTTACGCCGAAGTCTGCTACATGGATTTCGATCGGCTCGCGCTCGGTTCCTTGGGAATAATCATCGAAAAATTGTTCAAGCGGAAAAATTTTTTTCTCAACTTTTCGGCCTTCGAACTCCTCTTCTCCGAAATCTTTGATTCGGGAGGAAAGCTGGGCGTTGGAGAAGACGATTAATTTGATTTTTTCAATGGATTCGTCTTCACCCTCGTTCACGTATTTGATTGCCAGCCTTCTTTGAATGTCACGAGCAACTTTCACGTATTCGTTAGAGTCGTCGCAATAATCGCCAATAACCCCGGAAGCGCAAGCGGTCAAGAAAGTCATCATCTGCTTGTAACGTGTCTCGAGGTCCGTTCTAATGAGTACTTCCGGTTGGTCGGTGTTTCTGAAATCGCTTTGGAAGAAAATGAGGGTTTTATCGCTAGGGTCGATAGAATATCCGTCGATCCTCATCATCGCGCCCTTTGGTCCTTTTTGTCCGAAATAATGGATGAAAGAATCAACTAATTCATTCTTAGCCTCAAGTTTTTCGACGGTTTCTTGGACAAACTCTTCTTCAGGGGTGACGCCTTGAGATTGGGCGTTGATTCTGATCTGCTCAATGAAATCCGAACGGTATTGGCTGATATCCATCATTTTTTCTCCGTTTTTTTAATGTATTTTTCGATCTGCCCGATCGAAAGATCGTATTCGACGTTCTGGATGGCGTTCCCGAGGCTTTTGCTTCTAAGAGCCGGAAAATTATCGTCAACTTCGTAAATCGTCATGTCTTTTATCTCATACACATAATCGTTATATTTCTCGTTATAAGCATACCCAGAAAGGAGGATTTTTCTCTTAAAAGCGTCGCAATCATCAGGAGAATCCAATATCTTTATGAGTCGCAAAACAAATTCGTTCAGCGTGCTTCCGCTGAACGAAGGAGCCATCTTTTCAAGCCTAACGATGACGAGATTCCCGGGCTTTTCGAAATCCAGTTGCTGAAGGGAGCTGATTTTGACGGTGGAAGACCTAGCCCCAGCCGCCTTGACTTCAAACCATGTATCGTCGACGGAGAAATCTTTAATGGTCGGGTCTGGCGCGCTCCAAGACCCAACGGCCTTGTGCTGGCCATAGGCCGGGATCATATAAGTCAGAAGGAAATAAAGCTCGCCAAGGAGTCCCATTATCGATTCTTCCGCGAGAATGTCCGATTTCGTGACGAACATCTTTTCCCATTTAGCAAATCGGTAAATGACGAAATGATAGCCGCTAGCTTGGTTTGTCTCATTACGGGAGCTGTCGATAAGGTCATCGCAGAATCTGTAGAAAAGTTCGGCTAATTCAGGCTCCGTCAACGAAAACTGAACGCACTTCCCCTGGCTGACGATGAATTGTTTGACTTCGATAGATTTGGTTCCTTTAAGGGCAACGGGCAAAAATTCCCCGATAAAACGAAGGGCCTTGCGGCCGCTGTCGTCAATGCCAAGCCATAAGTCCAGTGGGTGGGTTTCGTCCACGCGCATGAAATACGATTTGCGGGAGAGACGCTCAAATTCGCGCTTCGCATCATAGCTCATAGTTCATCCGCCTCTTTTTCGGAAGCGAACCCAGCCTTGGAGTAGTAATCGGCGTTCTTGTTGACTTTGTATAAGTGGGTTTCCGCAACCGCGCCTCCGCTTTGAGGGAAACACACAGAAAACGCAGGATACACGCCTCCCCCCGTCGAAGAAATAAGTCTGATTGCCTCGCACAATTTGTGATCTATCGGATTCAAATCCGGATCGATGGAATAGACGATGAGCAGAGGATGCCTGCCTTCATACATGTACATTCGCTGGTTCGTTCCCTTCATCGGATCGCGCTTGCTTTCGATTTCTTTGATCTTCTCTTCCCCGAGCCCGGCTTTGGTATCCCGCGAACCAATATGGCTCGCGCTTCCGGAAACGGCGACAAATCCTCCATTAGTGATAGTGCAAGTCCTTTTAATGGCTTTTACGTGAATATCATGCGGAAAATCTATCTGTCTGCCCGGCTCGTCGTCTTCGTCTTTCTGTTTGCTGACGAGCAAAACATCCCACAGATTTAAATTTGCGTCGTCGTTTTTTTCAATGAATCTCGAAAGCTGCTCTTGATCAAATTGGACGCTGACTTTGGGGATGATTATGTCCTTAACGAGTTCCGCAATGCGTTTTTTGGGGATCCCGCGGAAATACGGCTGGTTTACAGCGGGGTCTGGCTTAGGCAAATCTTCGCAAAGTTTGTCTACGCATTCCCAGTTGGCGGCGTTGTCGGAACGTTCTTGCGAAAGCAGGGTGGTTTCAAAAATGCGTCCATAGAAGGAACCGCTTTCGCGGTCGATCCTATCGACAGCGTTTCGCATCTTGTTCGCGGCGGTTATGCCTAGGTCCTCGGAATCGTTTCGCACCCTTACGCCAAAATCGGAAGGGGTAATTTTCATCGCAACCATCCTTGTGATGTCGCTTCGAAGCGTTTCGGTGGCCTGAGCTATTTCCAGATACCATTGGGAAGAGACGTTGGAAATCCAGATTCTGACGATGTCGGCGTAGTTGTGACGATAGCCGAACCATCTTCCCATCTGCATCAGAACATCGTATGTGGAGGTGTTCCTGAAGAAATAAGAAACGATGAGGCCCTCAAGCGTCAGGCCCCTCGAAAGGGCGAGCCCGCCGATAACGATTACCCTCCAACCCGTGGCCTTGTGGGCCGAATAATCGAGCTTTGCTTTGGACCTGGAGTTTATTACCTCGATGTCGATGGGGGAAATCGAGTCGTACAAATTCGATTTTACCTGATCCCAAGTAAACTCCACCTTCCCCTCGTATTGCCTTTTCCAAACCGAATGGATGCAAGCCATCGTTGGATTCGCGAGAGCCCGCTCGTCTTTCTGATGCCCGAAAAGCCGAACAGTCTTTTTGACCTCGCCTAAATACTCGCTTGTGATTCCCTTTATTTTTTCTTGGACTGCTTTATAGCGACTCATGTTGATGAGCATCGAGCGATGGGAGGTTGTATCGCCTCTCAAATCCCGGATAGCGTTTGCCAAGCAGAAAGCAATTATCGAATCATAAAAAGACGGGAAAAGTTTGTTACCGTCCCAATCTTTTTTGTGCGAATACGAGAACAGCGAAGAATTGTCTGCATAATCGCTTAGATTAACCAAGCATTTATGGTATTTCCCATCAGGGAAGAACAGGCTTGCGGGGCCGACGTAATCCGACGGCGCCTTCAGGGAATAAATGAAATCTTTCGGAAACAGGTTGTCTCCAAGCATCTCCCTCACGCTGTTTGGCTGGATAAAGACGTTGGCGAACGGCGTGGCGGTGAAGCCGACGTAGGAAGCTTTGCGGAAGAGCTGCAAAAGGGTTCTGATGTCACGGTTTATCGCGGTTGGGTCAAGCTCGGCAACATTCGTGTTAATGGACGCGTTGTCAGCCTCGTCGTCAATCAGCAGAAGCGGGGCGTCGATTTTCTTCCGTGTCTCCGAGGTGTTGAGATTTCTCATTCCTTTGACTATTTTTTCTAGGATCTTCGTGTTCTTCTTGCAAACCAGAATAAGGGGCACGGGGTCTTCGATCTGAATTGCCATGTTCGTGTTCTTGTCGACGTTGCTTCCCGTATAGTCTGAGTCTGAGGAGGTCAATGCGCGCGGGTATTTTCTCAGTGATCCGATTCCGACCCCGACCTCGATTCCTTTGACGGAATCGAAGCCAATGAAACCTTCGTCCACGCGGCTCTGGGTTTGTTTCCTCAGGGATTCGACCATGCCGGTCAAAAGTACGATGACTTTATAACCGGCATCGACGGCTTTGCAAATGGTTCCAATGTATGTCGATGTTTTCCCTGACTGAACGTCCCCCATGACCAAGCCTCTGATTTGGAATGACCCGTTGACCTTTGGATCGCCAAAATAGTTCGTGATTTTGTCCGTGTTTTTGTCGAATGTGTCGATAGTCGGTTTCAGATAAGGGTTGCTGTTCACCAAAAAATCCTTGTATCTGTCCCAGAAAAATCTTTTTTCTCCGACCCGAGGGTACCAGTCAACGTGATTGTAATCGCTGAGAAGAGCATCACCTTCCTCTTGGTAGACTTCGTAAGTGGACGCTATCCGAAGCTTTAGCGCTTTGACGTCTTCATCGCTGACTGGAATTGAGGACACGACTTTCACTTTTTCAATGGCCGAATTGATGTATTCGTCGTCGAATCTGAAAGGCTTCTTTTGGGTCTCGGCAAAAAATTCGTCACTGTGCTTAATCCCGTTGAAAATCCCAAGCAACGCCTCGATTTTTTCGTTAGCTCTTGTTTCGTTCATTTTTTAGCTCCTTCTTCAGCAGTGCCGCCAGCCAAGGAAATTGCCTAAAGGGATCTATCGACATTATCCGCTCGATTCGCTGCTCGACGGGAAATGTCCCGATTTTCTCTTGCTCTTGAATCAAGAAGATGGCATTTGCGACTAGCTGAGCCTTGTCCTCATCCGTCAATTCAACTTCGATATTGTCGTTTGCCTCGTCGGTGTACATGTCATGAAACGGAATCGATTTCTCGATCGAATCCAGCAACAAGCCGATTTTGGAAACGTCGGAAGAGTCAACCGACTGAAGGATCTGCCTCACCAAAGGCGAATCACGATTGATTCTGTAAACGGCCCTTTTCTCCCGTGTGAGGCTCTTTTGCCAAATGGCGTTCTCGTCATCGCTTTTCATCGTCAGCCGGTGTTCGTTCTTCCGGCGAGAGGAAAAGCTGGCGTTTTCCACGCATTTCTGCAGTTGACGTTTAATGATCGGGGGAAGCTCGGCGCTTTGCTTCTTTATGTCGATCTTCCATGTCCCGTCAAGAGCGGAAGGGATGTCCACTTTGATCCTCGCGTACTTGGCCAATTCGTTCCGATAGGACATCCTGAACCAAGTGCCATATATGATCAGACGGCCGTTTCGATAGACATAGAAGCCTTGCATTGTGCTTATCCTTGCGACGCCGCCGAGTTTCCTTTTGTCGCTTTCGGATAGGTCTTTGAGGTACGGGAGCAAATATGGCGTGACGGTAATATGCTGGTCGGCCCCCTTTTCGTCTTTGATAGTGATGTCGCTAGGCTTCCCGACCTCGGTTTTTTTGTTCGACTCCAAAAAAGGGTCAATAGCCTCAACCGGGTTCCCGTTTACGAGAATTTCCAAGCGTTTTTCCGAGATGAAGCGATGGAAAACGAGGCCAAGAAAATCGCAGGCGTCATCCACGTTGTCAATTAAGCCGCTGTATTCTGCACCGTTGTTGATTTGCCGAATGACGTCGAAGTCTCGCCAGAGAACTAAAGTCCCCTTCTCTTGGCTCTTCAATCTGTCGATGCATGGAAGATTTTCTATTTCCTTGGAATCCAACTCCAAAAGCGCCCAGCTCTTACAGCTCTCTATGATCTTCAAATTCCAGGAATCAGCGGAAATGCTTGGGCCTTTTTTGCTGATGACGATCAAATCGGTGCATTGCGACAGAGAGGCCGATTTGAGGCCCAATCCGAATCTCCCCAGATCGTTCGGCCTTCTTTCCGAGTCTTTGCTTTTGCTGCCATACTTCATAGCTGCCCGAAGCTCGCCTTGATCCATTCCGTCGCCGTCGTCCAGAAATGCTAGGTATATGCTCGCTGGATCGGAAGACAAAAAAATATCGACGCGATGGGCGTTGGCGGAAATGGAATTATCAATGATGTCTGCGACTGCCGAATTGAACGTGTAGCCGATGGACCTCATCGAATTCATCAAAACATCTGCAGATGGTGGATTGTCAATCTGTCGGGCCATATTTTGAATTAATGATAAAGCAACTTGGCTGAATAGTAAATTTGAAACCGATGAAGTTTCGGAGAAAAACTCAAAAAAAGAGCCGCTTTCCAAAGGTTTTATTTAAGGCCCAGCAATGCGAAACCGCCTTTAAGACCTGCGAAAAAGAAAAAGCCAGAAAGATTTGCAACATCATTTCACGAAAGCAAGGAAAAGGCTTCTAAACAGAAAAACAAGGAAATATTCCATGCGCGGCCGCGATTTTTGATAAAAATATTTGGTTCCCAATAACGTTTATGATTCAAAAATAAACATTTACTGATAATTAAAGGAAAAGGCGAGCCGTCTGTCGAGATCTTTTCAACATTTGTGTGATCAATCGGCCGTAACACTCGCCTTTCAGCATTATGGCTCAACGGGTTTAGTAGCCCGAAGCCTGGGGTTTCCCCCTCTAGGCGATGATATTATATACCGTTTTGGAAGAAGCGAGCCCTCTCGATCACTTTTTAACTTTCTCACGTTTCGGCAGCTTAATCCATTTGATCAGGGCGCAATGTCTGCCCACGGAATAATCGATTACCAATGATGCCGCCTCGGCCAGAATCGGGAGGGCTAAAACACACAGCGCGGCCCAGAAGAATGGCGAGTTGGCGATGTCAAGCGCAGCGTTGCGGAACGAATCGCCTAATTCCAACGGCGCGTTGATTACGGCGACGACAAAGCCAGCAGAGATAAGGGCGATGAAAAGCGAGGACAGAGAGATAACCGCGCCTATCTTCCCATACTTCTGGGAGGTCGTCATGTTCGCCTCCTGCCAAAGAATCTCCGTGGTTATGCGGCTTTTCTCTTCCATGTATTCAAGGCCAAGCGATTTCATGACGCATTGGCAGAACTCGCGCGGCGATGTTTTTGCGTAAATCGCTTTGCTGTTGTATATTTGCCGCACCTTTCCGGATTCCCTTACGTACCAATGAATGAAGATCAAGCGGCGAAATTTCGCGTTCATTTTTGAGATCTTGTAGACGGCGGCGCCCTCAATCAGATGGCACGCGAGCAGAGCCATCGAGCCGTAGACGATGCTGCTCCCGACGATTCTCTGGTCGACGTCGGCCACATATCTGAAAGCGTGGGATCTCGTGACAATATGCCCGCCTCTCGTCGCTTCGGTGGCCCCGCAGGAGAAGAGAAGTCTGCCGCCTTCTGCGGTTTCAATCGTGCTGTAGTAGAACCTTTCCCCCGACTGGAAGAAATGATCTGAACCATTGGGGGTCAAATCGCGGAAAATTTCTGAGCACTGCATTTTGTTTTGAAGCCAATCTGCGGTGATGGCGGACGCACCGGCCTCCATCTCATCGTCGCTGAAATCGCGACCGTAGCAACATCGGATGGAGAACAAATGATAGAAAAGGCGCGTGTTTTGCTCTGCTCTTGCGCGAGCTTTGGAGCCTTGATCGGGGATTTTCAATTCGGAGAACCTCGAAAAAATCAGCGAGAACTCGCTTTGATCGACATGCGGGTCTGTCCAGACTGAGGAGCCGCCCGAGGGAGGCTGCACGATCGTAAAACGGGTTAATCCGAATAGGCCGTTGAGGTCAGACAACGAAAAAAGCGAAGGCAGCGCGTCGGCCATGCTTTGTGCTTCGCCGACGGCTTTTTTTGCCTCAGCTATCGTGGCGTTGTGATTAAGCAGGGCAACAGGACTAAATGGCTCGCAGCCAAATTCGTATCTGAAGCACAAATTCATGATCCCGTGCTTCCCAACGGTTGCGAGAAGGGAAACCTTTCCCGATCCAAGCATCGCCGACAGCCTGACGGCATCAACGTAAGCCTTCAGGAGCTTATCAGCCTCCTTGAACAGCCGTTTTTCTTCCAAAAAACGATTCGGCGGCAGCAAGGATATCGCGTAAGCGGCCTCGTGGAAAAGGGACCTAACGTAGAAGCGCCTTGCCAAGAAGCGTTCCGGAAGCGCCGCAACTTCGCCCCTCAAAGATCCTTTGGCATCAAAAAAAATGGAAAAAGCGGAGAAAAGGGACGGCACTTCGGCGAAAATAGTCGTAGGGCAACTCCCTGGGGTGGATCCAACGAGAAAAATGCAATAGAGAAGAGCGCAGATATTAGCGGGGTATTCTTCCACGATCGCGTTGGCTTTGGGATCGAAGAACAAAGAAACCTGCTCTGGATCAATCTCGCCGAAGAGAAGATCTCCCCTTCGAATCTGTTTTCTGATCTCCTCATTTTTCTTTATGCGCATTATGCGCGAGGCAAGCGAAAGCTGAGCTGGAACGAAGAAATCAAAACCGTCCTCGTCGGCGCTTTTTGCTGATATTTTCCCAGCAATCTCCCGAAAGGGGCATTGGTAGAAAAAAGATTTTGAAGAATAAACGATGTTATGGATCTGCATAAAAGGCCCCTTTGACCATTTGAAGCAATGCTCTTTTTTTAGACTACTACCATTCGCCATTGAAGAAAAGCGTTGCTTAACGAATGAAACTTTCTTTGCGGATCGCTTTGTCACGCTTCGGGAAGGCCGCCATCTACAAGGTCTCATCTTCACAGTAACAGGGATCGCGATCGACTATTTTTTTCCTGAGATGGGCTCCGTGAAACAATCGATGAAATCATCGGTTACGCCATGAAGCTTTCTGCGCTGGCAAAGCGAGAAAAGCTCCTCAACCGAGCTATATGGGAAATATTGAATCCCCAAATCAGAAAATGTTTCTTCGCTAGATTTATTGAATACCTCAGCCCTGGCCTCGTCCGGAGCGACGATAATAAATTTGGTTTTGTAGTTCTTCATCTTGTCATGAAGCTCTTTCATTCGCAAAAGGCCCGAGTTCACCCCTGTGGTATGTTCCACTTCCATAACCGCTGGCATATCTCCGCCGTCATTCCCAAACCAAATGCTGTCGATGAATGACGCCGCTTTCTGAGATCCTGGGAATCCGTTTAAAACGGTTATCTGATCAAGCGATTTGATCACTCCATCGTGTTCGAGCAAAGCCTTGCCTGCATAAACGATTCCTTTGTCGTTTTGGGCGATCCAGGTATCGTAGCCAAACTGTTTCCCAATCAGGTAAAGGGCGATTTGGATCTGGGTGTGCCTTCGAAGGGCGTTCATGTCCTCATTTTTTGACAAAACGGATTGAGGGATATTCAAGGAATCATAGAAAACAGACGAAGTGGGGATTTCTGATTCGGCGACTTTTGTTTCGATTTTTGTATAAATTCCATTGTCATGTGGCTTTCCTGGAACCCAAAGGAGGTGCTTATGCCCTTTTTTAATAAGCGCAACGCCATTGATGTCGCTAATCCTGCCAGGATAGCAATAATAAAAATCAGGAGTCAGGGCAATCAACGATTCCAATACGGACCGCGTGTTGTAGCTGGCTCCGAGGATCCTGTCCATATTGAATGGCTGGTCCTCGGTGAAAGCGTTCGCCACCCGCCAGATCATCTCGGTTGAGATCGTGGCTGGTTTGGCTGCTTGGGCCGTTTCTTTCTTGCATGGGTTCCATCTTTTGATGGAAATCGGCCCTTGCGGAAGGGCGACACAAACGATCCTGAACATTTCTTTCGTAGCCGGATTGATGTAATTGTAGTCCCGGTTTTTCGGAAGCTGGTTTATGAAAGAAACTAGGTTGAAGCCCGTCAGTTTTTGCATTTTTCTTTCCTTGTCAAATAGTATTTTATCGCTTTTGCGACCCCGCTGCTAAGGAGAAAGGGGACTCCGTTCCCGACCGTTTTGAACATGTCGGAAAGGGTCATGTCGTCAGGAAGCGAGAATTCCTTCGGCATGGATTGGATGGCCAAGGCCTCCGAAACCGAGATCCTTCTGATCTTATATGGATGAAGGTGGACCTCATTGTTTCCGTAGGCCGCCGTCGGCGAGTATTTCCAGCGAGCAAGCCGCTTATATGATTTTCTCGAGATGTCCCCCTCTTTGATTTCCTTCATTCTCACGAGTCCGGCTCTGGGGGTGAAATAATCGCCTGAGTTCGGGTGATTTTCAACATCGTTCTTGCCGAACCAATACTGGACAGTCAGTTTCTTTGGAACGCCAGCAGGGCAGTCGATTTGGCTGTTTTCTATGAAGTCAGCTTCTTGGGGCCAAGGCGCCGATTTCACCGTGGTGAGATCATAGGAAGCGAATTCGGTCCAACCGAAGTCTTTTAGGCCATCAATCCCGAAAAGGCCTTTTCTCACGCCAAAGAGAAGGATCCTGTCCCGATCCTGAGGCACGCCGAATTCCAAGGCGTTGGTCAGCCTTTCGGTCAGGACATACCCGGAATCTCCCAAAGATTTCTTCAATTCCTCATAGAAGGCTCGGTGCCTCACCGTCCTCCAAAGGCCCTTGACGTTTTCGAAAAGGAAAAAATCGGGTAGCATCTCCTTGATCAGATTCACGTAGGATAGCGAAAGCTTCCCATTGTCCCCGTTTCGGCCTTTGTTTTTCCCAGCCACTGAGAAATCCGGGCATGGAGGCCCTCCGATGAACCCGACCGCGGAGCTGTTCTTTTTCGCCTCCGAAACGAAATCGGCCAATTCGTTTTTCCTTTTCCCTAAATAATCGTTGATGTCGCAGGGCCAATACCCGTATTTTGGGGGTTTGATGCCCATTTTCTTTCTCGAATACTCGTATGCATGAAGGAAAGGCTTCGAAAACTCATCGACGAACTCGATGTCGAAACCGTTTTCCTCGAATCCAAGATCGAGGAAGCCGCTTCCCGAGAAAAAGGAGAACAACGCAAGTTTATTTCCGTTGGAATCAGTTTTCATACGATTGCAAAGTGAATTATAGGTTATGGCCCGGGGAATGTCTAAGCAAGCTTTTCTCCTCCTGCCGCTTTTGTCCCGATGCCTTCCCCCGCCGTTCTTTAAGGTCTTTCCTTTCTTCGCAGCGCGGGCTTCCTAAGCGCCGTTTGGCGATTGTCACTGTTCCCGTTTCGTCTCATCCTCGAGCTTCTTGATGAAGTAGCTGTTCTGCTTCCTCATCTCCTCGAGGGTCATGTCGACGTCCCCGTAGCGGGCCGCGTCGAGGTAGCCTTTCCTCGCGTCTATCCTCCGCCTGTCGCCGATGGCCCGGTAGCAGTCGTTCGCGTAGATCCCGGACTCGGTCTTCCGGCGGATGAAGTAATACTCCTCGGTCACGGCCTTCCCGGCGATGCTGCCCGTCCCGCCCTCCTGGTGCCGGAACGTGACCCGCTCGAACCCGTAGGAGTTGTTCATGCGCTCCATGTGGTCGAAGAACGGCCTCGCGACCGCGGCCAGCATTCTGTTGTAGAGGGTCTCCACTCCGGGCCGGGCGTTCCTGAACGCGTAATAGTAGGACATCCATTGGCCGATCACCCATGACGTTATGGCCTTGTCGATCTTCCAGAAAGGCAAAGCGCTCTCGGTGTCCGACCGCTCCCAGATGTAGATCGAGTCCTCCGAGGACTCGCGCAAATCGGCGTTGACCGAGTCCGGGCGCTGGGTGTCGAAGAGGATCGCCGTGAAGGGGGCCCCGTCGATCGTGAAGTCGTGCCGGGTGAGCTTCACCGACCAGTTGAAGCCGTCGTTCGTGGGGTTCGGCTCGTCCCTCCCCCTGATCCCGACGTAGTCGTCCTTGTTCCCCCGCTCCTTGTCGATCTCGGTGTAGGCCTCGACGCACCCGTCCAGGCACGCCCAGGAATCCGCGTCCAAGGGATCGAGTTTCTTCGCGATGCGGCGGGCGTCGAAGTCCGAGATCGCCGAATACTGCGACTCGCCCTTGTATGGCTTGCATCCCCCGGCGAGGTACCACCCGAGGGGTTTGTAGAGGGGGAACCCCTCCCCGCCAAGGTCCTTGGAGAAGCGGACGGCGTAGTTCGCGACCGCCAGCGGGAGCCCCGGGAAGTAGAGGTAGAACGCCTCGGCGTAGGCGTCCGCCGCGGCCGGGAGGTAGACCTCCTTGGCGCCGTCGAACCACCAAAGCCCGTCCCCGGAATCGTATCCGAAGAAAAGGGACGGGTCAAAGCCGGATTTCTTGTATTCCGCGAACATCGAGAAAAGGCGCGCCCGGAGCTGCGCGCGGTTGGCCACGAGGCCCTTCTTCGCCAGCTCGGCCTTCCTAGCCTTGAGAGAAGATATTTCCGCCGCGGCCTTCGCTTTGTCCCCGTCGCTCCCTTTCTTGGATGACAGAGCCTTGATCTTGGCCTCGATGTCCCCGAGCTCTCTGTTGGCGGACGTCTCCTCGGCCATCAGCCCGGAGACCCACGCCTCGAGGGCGGGCCAGCCGAACCGCGGGAACGCCATCGCGTACTTCTTTATGATCCCGAACGCCCTCTCGGTCATCTGGCCCTCGAGGTCGATGGCCATGGAGGTCATCATCTTGGTCTTGCCGATGCCGGGCGGGCCGGTGAATATCGAGGATATGGCCAATTCGGACGCCTCCCCCTCGTTCTGCGCCTGCTCCTCGCGGAGCATGCCGAGGGCGCGCTTCCTTATGACGAGGAAGGCGACCCAAAGCGCTATCAGGAGGTCGCCGGCCCACCAAAGGTCCGCGAGGTCGTCCGCGACGGTGGCCAGCAAGGCGGCCAAAACCGGCAGGGCGGACGCCCCGAAGAGGCTCCGCGTGAAGACGAGGTAGAAGGCGGCGAGGTCGATCCCGGCCATGGCGAGCCGCGAGAAAACGAGCGCGGAGACGAGCCAGGCGGCAACGAAGGCCTTCCCGAGGCGATCCCCCCGGAGCCAGGCGAGATAGCCTCCCGCCTCGGATGAGATCCGACGGAGGGCCTCCGACGGCCTCCCCTCCCAGAACGCGAGCGCCTTCGTCTTGCCCGCCTTGCCTTTCTTCCCGGGCTGGAGGGCCAGCGTCCTGAGCAGACAGGCGAAAAGGGCCGCGTAGGGGACCCACACGGCCACCTGGAGGACGCCGCTCACGAAATCCGCCAGCCCGAGGGCGGACAGCGAGAGGGCGGCTTTGTTGAGGAGCGACGCCGAGGCCGCTTTGAAGACGAAGGCGATCCCCCTCATCGAGGAGGCGATCCCGCCGAACAGGGCCGACTGGCTCCCCGGGGCCGCGGAGGGCCACGACCCGTCGGCGCTCCCAGAAATCCCAGTGAAAAGATAAACAATGCACCGCCACTGGTAGGACGCGCTTTCGGCGATCCTCCCCCACGGCCACCCGAAGGCGGCCCAAAGGCCGGCGATAAGGCCGGCGGAAAGCAGGATCGAGGCCGCGATCCGGGCTATTTTCCTTGTCGTTTCAGGATTTGGCTTTCTCATCTGTCTCGAACCTCAGGTAAAGCACGTTGGAGTCGACGTCGTAAAGTCGGTCGCTCCCGTATCTCGTCACGTCGAACTCCTTCCCGGACGCCGGAAGGCATCTGGCGAACCCGGACTCCTCGGAGAAGGAGAACGCCTCGACCGACCCGTCCGCGAGGGCCTTGCTCCCGGACCCGCCTTCGAGGCCGAAGTAGAGCGCCCCGGCGGAGGCGTTCCGCCAGGAGGTCCCGGCCAGCGTCTCCGTCGACCGCCCGACGATCGAGGCGAAGGGCGATATCACGAACCACAGGGCGAATGCCGCGGCCACCGCTCCCACGACGATGAGGCAGGCCCTTAGCTTGGATTTCGCCCCTCCGCTTTTGCTTGGGCTCATTCCCCTTCGCCGCCCTTCTTCTTCCGCTTCGCCGCCGCTTTCCTGAACGGGGAGGCGATGAGGTCGGCGATCGGCTTCACGAACGGCCATATATACGCTCCGAGGACGATCAGGATGCCAAGGCCGACCAAGGCCGCGGCGGCGATGAGGATCTCTTTGTACCTGCCGAGGAAGCCGACCGCGTTCCGGAGCCATTCCGGCGCCAGGACGAACGATTTCCCGCCGGTGACGGAGGTGGCGGCCGTCGTCGGGGTGTCGACGTCCATCGCGTCGAGGTCGAAGAGCTTCCCGTCGGAGTCGTAGAACTTGAGGCGGAGCAGGGCCACGTCGTCGACCTGGTGGCATTTGCTGGCGTTGCCCCACCAGCTGGTGACGACCGCCGTTCCGAAGGCCTCGGTCGCGGAGGTCCGCTCGTCCTCGTCGGCGAGGAAGGCCCAGGCGTACTGCTTGTCCGCGGCCCCGTCCCCGTCGGAGTCGAAGGACCGGTTCCTCGTTATGAAGTCCTTCAGCCCGGAGTACTCGTCGCCGGAGGGGACGTTCGTGTCCCCGCGGCAGTCGACGATCCCCATCGCCGAGTAGTCGTAGCCCCACGTCCACCCGAGGAAGCTCCCCGTCTGGACGTGGGTGCTCGAGACGTATTTGGCGTCGACCGTGAGGTCGGGGCTGCGGTAGGTCGAGGCGTCCGAGAAATAGGCGTCCCCGTTGAGATAGGAATTGTCGTAAAGCCCCTGGAAGACCCTCCCGCCCGGGGCGTCCGGGTAGGCCTGGTTCCCGGTGTAGACGGTCTGGGAGGAATGGTGCGTGAAGCTCGTTTTCGTGTACGAGTAGGTCACCGACTGGAGCTTCTCGATGGCCTCCTCCTTGAAGGATCCGTCGCAGAGGGTCTCGCCGGCGTTGAAGAAGCAGTAGGTGTTCTCCTTCATGTTCCTGTAGCTGCCCTCGCTGAGGGACCCTCCCGGGTAGCAGCTCGGGTCCCATTTGAGGAGCGCGCCGGACCCGGACCCCCCGCTCTCGCCGGAGAGCCAGAGCGCCGTGAGCTTCTTGGCTATCCGGATGTAATCGGGCTGGACGTAGAGGTAGTTGAGGTCTTTGAAGGAGTCGCTCTTGGTGTATTGGATGTCGTCCCCGCAATCCCATCCGAGGACGCCCGTCCCGGCGTCCCCCTTGACGGCGTCGTAGAGCCAGATCGAGCCGACCTTGACCCGGTAGGCGGCCGCGTCGCTCGTGACGGCATTGACGCCGGGGAGGAGCCACTTCCCGAGCCAGTTGGAGCGGGATTCGGACCCTTGTCCGCACGACCGGTGAGAATATTCCGGATGATGTGTTCGTTTTCGATTGTCCGAATCATCACGGATATTTTTTCCGGCCGGACAGCTTGCAGCATTTAAAAAAGCTCAGCGGACGAAAATTGAATATCATAAACTATGGCACGTTCCTTTCCCGAATGTGGGAAGTGTTCTCCTGGCTTCCGTCGTCCTCTTTCTTCTCGCCGGCGGACTCGCCGTTACATACCGCGGATTACAACATGCTCAACCGACCCAATCCCAGGCCACGCAACTGCTGAAATACCACTCCGTATATATTGCCCCCGACCATACCACGGTGCTCATTTCAGCGTCTACCGCCGGCGATGCCACGCTCAGCGTAACGATCCCCTCGCTGAATAATTTTACTGCCCCGATGCAGACGGCAGACCGCCGCGTACATCAGCTGATAATAAGAAGTGTCCGCCCCGGTACATACAGCTATTATTTTACGATGGTTATATCCGGAACAATAGTTACATCCGATACATTTACATTTACCGTGCAACCCTGAGATAATAAACCCATGAGGAAATGGTCTGTCATTTGCTTTATCGTATTTTTCCTCATGGCTTTCGTCCTTTTGGAATTAAAACAATCAAATCCCCGGGCAGAACCGCTCGCGGATCCTGTTTCGCTCTCCAAACTCATTGCCGGCGATCTGCTTCCGGAACCCGCTGAAAATCATTATGCTCAGTTTCACGGCCTCACCGTAACCCCGCCGGTACTTGCCCAAATCCGTCAGACGAGCAGAGTGCTCGGCGTAACGACCGCGACGGACAGACGGATAGAGGTTGATTTAACACATCAGAAAGTATATGCATACGAGGGTAACCGTGTGGCGTTAACGTTTGTTGTGTCAACCGGGAAATGGGGTCCACTCCCACCGGCACGTTCCATATCTGGGCAAAAGTCAAAAGCCAGCTCATGACCGGCGGCAAGCGGCGCGGACGTATTATTATCTCCCCAATGTCCCGTGGGTAGAATTTTTTTATAATGATCAGGTCGCCAAATCCCGGGGGTTCAGTTTCCACGGCACCTACTGGCACAATAATTTCGGCCATCCCATGAGCCACGGATGCGTGAACATGCGCACGGAAGATGCTGCAAAACTTTATGACTGGACATCACCGGTCGTCACCAATCCTGAAGCTTGGAGCACAAACGCGACCGCGACAATCCCGGGGACGGAAGTGATTATCTACGGAGATCCGCCCGGCGGAGTAACTAGAGTTTGAGGCTCTTGAGGTACTCCCGGAAGTCGCCGTTTAAGTCCTTGTGCTGGAGCGCAAATTCAACGACGGTTTTGAGGTATTCCAGTTTATTTCCCGTATCATAATATTTCGCATCTTTGACCTCGCAGGCATAGACCGGCCGTGTTTTCATAAGTTCTTTAATGGCATCCGTAAGCCATATTTCGCCGCTTTTCCCGGGACCGAGTTTTTCCAGAATCGGAAAAATATCCGGAGTCAGCACATAACACCCGTGTGCCGCAAGATTAGACGGTGCCTCTTCACGGGACGGTTTTTCCAATAATTTTTTTATCTGCCAGATATTTTTTTCTACGTTTGTCGCCTCGACGATGCCATAGCGGGATACGTCTTATTTCGGTACGCGGACCGCGGAAATGACCGGATCGCCGTATTTTTCAAATACTTCAATACACTGTTTGGCCCGCGGCGGATGGGCATAAATAAATTCATCACCCCAGATGGCAACAAACGGTTCGTCGCCGATCACGGATTTGGCGCACAGAACCGGCGTACCGTTGCCGTACGGACCTTTTTGCCGGATATAGATGAAGTTGGCAAGTTCCGCGGTTTTTTTCACCGAATCCAAAAGTTCATCTTTTCCCTGATCTTTCAAGCATCTGGATAAGCTCGTTGGGATAATCAAAATGATCCTCAATGGCACGTTTGTTCCAACCGGTGACGATGACGATATCGGTAATGCCCGAGGCGACAAGCTCTTCCACCACGTACTGAATGACGGGTTTGTCCACAATCGGAAGCATTTCCTTGGGCATGGCCTTGGTCTGCGGAAGGAATCGTGGTGCCGAAGCCGGCGGCCGGGATGACGGCTTTGTCGGACGGTCTGTTTTGCTCATGGTACACTCGATTGTATCCCGCCTGCAAGACCCTTGTCAATTTGCTATGATGAAATTACATGAAAAACCTGTATTTGTTTGTTATTGTCTTTGTTCTTGTATTCCCCGCTTTGCATCCGCACATGGTGTATGCGGATGTCGTTGCACCCAACCCCGGATCCGTGCAGTAATGAAGCTCCTCTTTCCGTCCCATGCCCGGTTAAACCCGATTCAACAAATGTCGTATTTAATTTGTCACAATCATTATTCTCCCCCTTTGTAAGTCTTATTGATCAGCTTCTCAACAAACCCATGACCTTTGACTGGAACCTGACAATAAAACCGACGGCTGATAAATATACAACCGCTAAAAATATGGAAGCACTCGGCCAGCAACTGACAAAAACAGGTTCATCTGATCTGATGCGAAAGAACTTCAGGATATGATAACCCCCGACATACAGAAGAAGGAACAAACAATCGGATCCGTTGTCTGCATCTCTAACCCGCATACGAAAGAACTCGAACAAGTCCGAGGCAACGATACGATTCAAACGAATGATGTTCCGGGGTTAAATGATGTCATCATGGGTTCTCAACAACTCGGAACAATAGCAACCGGGATTAAACACCGAGGTTACAACCCCGGCATGACATATCCCGAATGCCCGGAGGCGGCCGTTCGGCACGCAACAAGGTGTAATCAGCCCGTCGGGCAAATCGGCGACGCTGGTGATTATCTGTCCAGTCCTTTTTGCAAAAATAATTCGCTTCGCTGCCGACCCAAATCAGCTTTAGAACTCTCGCCGTTCCGTCCCCGAGGAGGGGCGTTGGCCATCGTCGCCGAAGCGTCGGAGCAGGGATGCGTGGACGCTGTAGTGTCGGCGC
>CAVRMZ010000039.1:0-16983 GCA_963722445.1 uncultured Bacilli bacterium
TTGTAGCTCAACAACATATGCTTAGCCCATTCCTGTGGCGTTCCGCTGCTGACCGCTGACGAGCGCCTGATAGCCAAATTGAACGCATCAAACATAGCCATCATCTCCCTCAACGAAGTCTGACTCCTCACCTGCACCGTTGATTTTCGGCGGATATTCCCAGTGAAAGTAATTCTTCTTCAGTGAACAGCTTGCCACTGGCGGGCACATAGCGGCTGCGCCAACGATATTCTCGCTTGTAACCAGCATCAACGCTATGTAGAATGCCCAATATCCACATGGAGGCAGTACATGGTCAAGACCAAGGCATTGCCAAAATTCCAGCCTATCCAGCTCAAAGTGATGCTCCTTGATGCAAAACCTCCGATATGGCGTAGGCTTATCGTCCCCGACAGCATGAGCCTCCAAGACCTCCACTACGTGATCCAGGATGCTTTTGGCTGGACAAATTGCCATCTCCACCAATTCATCGTCAATGAGCAATATTATGGCGATGCCGAGCATGATGATATGGGCGATATGCAGGATGAAAAGAAGTTGAAGCTCAAGCAAGCATTCCCTGATATCGATTACTGCATTCATTATGAATATGATTTCGGCGATAGCTGGGTGCATGAGATTGTCAGGGAGGAGATGAGCATGCCCTGCGATGCCAAATCCATTCCCGGTTGCATTGCCGGAGCCAGGGCTTGCCCCGCCAGACGACTGCGGCGGCACGGATGGCTATATGCACCTGGTGAAAGTCATGGCCAATCCCAAGCATAAAGAATACAAAGATATGCGCGAATGGCTGGGGCGCAACTTGGAGCCGGAGGAGTTCAATCCCAAGGCGATCGACAGTTATCAAGGAAGAATATACGCGGAGGATGACGAAGTTCGCCTAGCCACGCCTAACCATACATGACCTGCCAATAGTAATTCGATTTCTGATATAATATGGCACAGGTGATTTTGAGCGGCAGTAACTCTGGAAAGGAAGCGGAAGACATGGCAAAGATGGAGAGTGTTTTCAAGGAAGAAATTGTGCGGTTGGCGCGGCACACCATGCGGGGCAGCCTCGCCAAACAGGGAATCGAGCTTCGCCGCCTGAAGCAGCGGTTGCGCCAACTCGACAACGTTGGAGATTTTGAACCCGAGGGTAATGGAAGAAAAAATGAACGTGATGATGTTGGAGGCAAGAACGATGGGATCGGATCTCAGGAATCCGTAAACGGCCCAAACAGCGACCCCAATCACAAAAAGAATATACATCAGAAGAGAGATCCCGTTGGTCTTGCGGGAGCTGATGGTTTCGAAAGCCTGCGGAAGGGTTGAGGCTGTCGTTAATGAAGCGGCAATCCAGCCCAGTATCGTGGCAATTGTTTCTATTGGCATTTATTTTTTTGTCTCTTTCTTGATTGTAGAAACCGAACCCGTTCTTTGAGCCAGTTCATTTTGCTTTTTCAGCTCGTCCCGAATTTGTTTAAGATAATCAAGCTGGGTTGGAACGGGCGCGCCGACCATGGCAGCCACAGGTCTCTCGTTGGGGTGTTTCTGAAAATATTGTTCTTGAAGAGCGGCTTCCATAGCCGCTTTCCTGGCCTGGAATTTCGTAAAAGCTTTTATGATAACAAAAAGAACAAAAGCGACGATAACAAAGGTAATGATGGCGTTGATGAAGGTACCCCAGTCGATGATCGCAGCCGAGTTCGCGAAATATTCCCCTCCGTGAAGAGTATACATACTTTTCAAGGCGTTCTCTGCGTTTTGGATCACCGTGGAATCCGAACTATCATAGCCTTGGCTTTGGGCGTAAATCGTGGCCATGGCTTTCAAATCGGAATTCGAGAAGCACTGGCCGATCCCAGCGACGCCCTTTTGGGCATCGTTCAGGGCCGGAAGAACAGTCACCAAACCCGAAATGCCGCCGGGAAGGCTCCAGGCGCAAAGGCTCAGCAAAATATTCACGAGTGAGGTCACGATCGAACTGAAAGCGGCGCCGATGATAATGCCAACTGCCATGTCGAGAACGTTTCCTCTTGTCGCAAAAGCACGGAAATCACTCCAAAACGACTTGTTCTTCTCTTTAATTGACGTTTTGTTTTTAATAGCCATGGCTGACCTTCCCCCAAATATCTGAAGTTTATTTTAATCCACCCTGCATTTGTTAACTATACATAATTCATAAAAAAGGAATGGAAAAACGATTTTTCAATGTACTTGCCAAAGCAAATCCCATTTTAGATTTTTTGAACACGAGCCTTATGAAAAACGACAAGAAAACTTTTCAAAGCATAACATTTTTTCATTTCCTCTTCGGTGTCAATTCATCCTACGATATCTTTTCAAATAAGCTCTGAGCATAAACCCCAAATTTGATTGTGAATAGTTTCGGCCGGAAGCACAAAAAATCATTATTCAATATTCCAAAACCCTAAGCTAATATTCTTTCGATAAAAGAAGTCAATCAGGGTACTGAAAACCAAAAACACCGAAAAACAATATCTCGAAAATATCAATTTATTTTTGTGTTTTCCTGTACAGTGACAAAGACGTTTTTTTAAATTCGGCAAACGCCGGAAGTAATAAAAACGAAACGGAAAGGCCTTACTCTAAATAGAAATTGGTACCTAATCCAAAATCGGCCTCCTGAATATTCCATTTCTCCAAAAAGAGTCCGATGCATTATTGTTTGAAATTCCTATGGCTTTAGATAACATTATTCACGCAAGGGAATGCAATACTAAATTTCCCCTACATAGGACAATTTTTAGTGGGTGTTATCGTTTTTTCTTCCCCGGAAAATTGCCTCTATGTCACCTGCAAAAGAAGAAGGACAAAGGCATGTTTAGAGTTAAAAAGAGAGACAATTCGATTGTGGACTTCGATCTAAAGAAGATTGAAGATGCGATGGGTAAGGCGTTTTCGGCTGAGCACAAAGAAGTTACGCCTGACATCTTGGAGTTATTGGCCATCCGCGTCACTGCGGATTTCAACAAGAAGATCAAAGACCAAATCGTCGATGTGGAAGACATCCAGGATTCGGTTGAAATCGTCTTGATTCAAGGTGGCTACGTCGATGTGGCCCGCAGTTACATGGATTATCGCAAAAAGCATCAAGAAATGCGCGATATGGCCAAGACCGAACTTAACTATGCCGCGGTCGTCAACAACTATCTAAAGGTCAGCGACTGGCGCGTTAAAGAGAATTCGACAGTCACTTATTCCGTTGGCGGACTTATCCTTTCCAATAGCGGAGCCGTCACGGCCAATTATTGGCTCAGCGAAGTCTATGATAAGGAAATCGCCGATGCCCACCGCAATGCGGACATGCACATTCACGATTTGAGCATGCTCACCGGCTATTGCGCAGGCTGGTCGCTTCGACAGCTGATTCAGCAAGGTTTGGGTGGCGTGCCGGGAAAAATCACCTCTTCGCCAGCTAAGCATTTGATGACTCTTTGCAACCAAATGGTCAACTTCCTTGGCATCATGCAAAACGAATGGGCGGGGGCTCAAGCCTTCAGTGGCTTTGATACCTACCTCGCTCCGTTTGTCAAAGCGGATCACCTTTCTTATAAAGAGGTTAAGCAAGCCATTCAGTCTTTCATCTATGGCGTCAATACCCCGTCTCGATGGGGCACTCAGGCTCCCTTTACCAACGTAACGTTGGATTGGACCATTCCGGATGATATGGCCAATCTCAACTGCATCGTTGGCGGCAAGGAGACGGACTTCAAGTACAAGGATTGCGTCGATGAGATGAAGATGGTCAACAAAGCCTTCATCGAAGTCATGATCGAAGGGGATGCCAATGGCCGTGGCTTCCAATATCCGATCCCGACTTATTCCATCACCAAGGATTTCGATTGGTCGGATACCGAGAACAACCGTCTTCTCTTCACGATGGCGGCCAAATATGGCACTCCTTATTTCTCCAACTTCGTGAATAGCGACATGAAGCCAAGCGATGTCCGCAGCATGTGCTGCCGTTTAAGGCTCGATCTTCGTGAACTCCGTAAAAAGACCGGCGGCTACTTCGGCTCTGGCGAAAGCACAGGATCGATTGGGGTGGTCACCCTCAATATGCCGCGCCTTGCTTATTTAGCGACCGACAAGAATGATTTCTACGTCCGCCTCGACCATCTTATGGATATCGCGGCTCGTTCGCTCGATATCAAGCGAAAGACTTTGACCACGCTTTTAGATGCCGGTTTATATCCTTATACCCAGCATTTCCTCGGAACGTTCAAAAATCACTTCTCGACCATCGGACTCGTGGGCATGAACGAAGCTTGCCTCAATGCGCGGTGGATCAAACAAGACATCAGCCACAAAGAGGCTCAGGAATTCACGATCGAAGTCCTTAACCATATGAGAACCCGTCTTTCCGATTATCAAGAGCGCTATGGCGACCTCTTCAATCTTGAGGCCACTCCGGCAGAATCGACCGCTTATCGGCTGGCCAAACACGACCGGGAAAGATACCCGGATATCATTACGGCAGGCAAGAGCGGCGAGACGCCTTATTACACCAACTCTTCGCATCTTCCGGTCGGCTATACTGAGGATGTCTTCAACGCCCTCGACATCGAAGATCGTTTCCAGACGCTTTATACCTCTGGCACCGTCTTCCACGCTTTCTTGGGGCAGCGTCTTCCGAACTGGGAGAGCTGCATGAACCTCGTACGGAAGATCGCCACGAACTATAAGCTTCCTTATTACACGATGTCCCCGACGTATTCTGTTTGCGCCGATCATGGCTATCTCGCTGGGGAAGTTTGGAAATGCCCAATCTGCGGCAAAGAGACGGAAGTCTATAGCCGTATCACGGGATACTATCGTCCTGTCAAGAACTGGAACGATGGCAAACTTCAGGAATTCAAGGATCGCAAGACTTATGTGATCCACGATGGCGAGGCGCCGGCGCCGATTGAAAATAGCGCCTGCCATTGCCAAGACGAGAAAAAGGTCGCGCCCAAGGTGACGGAACTCATGCTTTTCACCTCTCCGACTTGCCCGAACTGCAAAATGGCCAAGATGCTTCTCGACAAAGAAGGCATCGTTTACAAAGACATCGATGCGGCTGCGAACAAAGACGCGACGGTGGCTTTTGGCATTACCAAAGCCCCAACGCTTCTCGTTCCGGATGGCGATTCCTTCGACGTTTACGAGAACGCCTCTTTGATCAGAGGTTATATCGAGAAAGTTAAAGGACATGCAGCCTGAGATTCTGATTGTCGGTGGAGGGCCCGCGGCTTTGACCGCGGCCCTTTATTCTTTGCGGGCTGGTCATTCGGTGAAACTTCTGGAAAAAGAGGCTTTCGGCGGCCAGATCGCCGATTCCCCCCGCGTGGATAATTTTCCTTCTATCGCTTCGATTTCGGGATTGGATTTCACGAACAATCTCTTTGAGCAAGTGACGGCCTTAGGAGCCGAATACGAATTGGATGAGGTCAAGAGCCTCGAATCCACGCCCACAGGTTTCAAAGCCAGCGGGAACTTCGGGGCTTATGAAGGGAAGGCCGTGATCATCGCGAGCGGCGTCAAGCATCGCCATCTTAATCTCCAAGGCGAAAAAGAGCTGACCGGCCATGGCGTGAGTTATTGCGCCGTGTGCGATGGCCCTTTCTATGCGGGCAAAGATGTCGTGATTATCGGAGATGCCAATACCGCCCTTCAATATGCGATCATGCTTTCGGGGATATGCCGCCATGTTTATCTTGTGACCTTATTCGATCGTTTCTTCGCTGATGAGATCCTCGTCAAAGGATTGGAGGGGCTTAAGAACGTCGAGACCATCCATAACCTGAATGCCGTTTCTTTCAATGGTGGGAAGAAGCTTGAATCCATCACCTTTCAGAATACCAAAACAAAAGAGAACGTCGTGCTAAAATGCGAAGGCTCTTTTGTGGCGATCGGGCAGGTTCCGGACAACGATCGTTTCTCTAATCTCGTTGCTCTTGAAAAAGGGTTTATCGTTGCGAACGACGCGATGGAAACCTCGACCCCGGGGGTTTATGCCGCGGGGGACTGCCGCGTCAAAAAAGTGCGGCAACTCACCACCGCTTGCGCCGATGGCGCCATTGCCTCGCTTAGTGCCGCCAATTATCTTTTCGCAAAGTCTCATTCGTAACCGCGTAACGCCACAGATTTGATGTTCTTCTCAAGAATGGCCTTGAATATCAAGGCTTTTTCTTTGCTCACCATATGAAGGCCGTGGGCGATGCAATTTTCGTTATCGATGTAGCGTTGGATGTAGAAACGTTCCGCCCCCGCAAGCCAACTGCCAATGGCCTCAAAATCCTTCTCGTTATGGTATTCCGCCATCGTTGTCGTTCGGAATTCATAACGTATTTTGCCATGTATCAGAAAACTGATCGATTCATTAATGTCCGCCATTGAGAAATCGGTGGTTCCGATCGTCATGGCGTATTTGGCCGGAGAATTCTTGATATCCATCGCGATGTAGTCCACCAAGCCTTGCTCCACCGCAATCCGAAGGATTTCCGGGCGGGAGCCGTTGCTGTCGAGTTTGACCAGGTAGCCCAGGGATTTGATGTCGGAGAGTTTCTCCAGCAAGTCTGGCATCAACGTAGGTTCCCCGCCGGTAACGCAGACGGCGTCGATGACGTTCTTGCGCTTGGCGAGATATTCCATGATATCGGCCCAGGGAATGCGCGGTGCCTCCTTCGGATGGAGCACAAGTTCGGAATTATGGCAAAATGGGCAGCGGAAATTGCACCCCGCCATGAAAAGAGTCGTCGTGATATGGCTGTCGAAATCTTCGAGGTCCAGTTTTTCCCAACCGGAAAAATCCATGTTTTAAGTATAGCTTCCTTAACAAAAAAAGGAGCCAAAAACCATATTTTTCATCTCCAGGCGACCAAGAAGAGCGATTATTTTAGGCTTTGGCTTAAAAACCGCATCATTTTTGCCAAAGAAATCATAAAAAACGATTACGTTTTTCTTTTCCGCCAACGTGGCTTCGAAGAAAATTGACTTCATACCCACTTTATTATTCGGGCCTGCGCCTTCAGGCAAAACGTTGGCCAAGCTCAATTAATTATAGTGAGAACCATCCGCATCTTGCAGAGGGTTTATGAATGGATTTCCCAAGAGCCTTCTTTGTTCGATCCAACACGAATTATCTTTTCTTCTTGGACTAGCCGTTTCAGTCCCCGATAAACATAGGATTTAGATTTGTGAAGAGCCTTTGCGATTTCAACTCTAATTAGAGCTGGATCCGCTTTTAAATAAAAAGGACCTTCATCGTGACTTCGCCAAACGCTGACATTGTTTTCTGAATTTTTCGTTCAGTTTTTCCTTCAATTCGATTTCTTCTGATTCTTTCATCATTTTTACTCCTTGAAAAGCATCATGAAGCAATAAACGAAGCAAAAGGAAATGAAGATTTAGCGCTTGTTTGCATTCCATGCCTTGTTATAAGAGAATTTGAAACGATGATTGCATTGCAAAGATCTATTTCCTTCACATGACCAAATATTCCAAATCACGAGATTTTGAACCTAGAACGTTATCTCCTCTAGCCATCCAGAAAAAATTTTTTCGATGACAGCGCCCTGATTGTCGATGAAAATGAGTCTATGCGTTTTCCGCCAATGTTAGCGTTGCTTGCATTTCAAAAAATTTATCGCCATCACAATAAGCGAACGTGACTTCCCGGGGTTTGCATTTGATATTTATTTTTTATTGTCAGTTTTTTGTTGTACAAGTTGCTATATAAAAAAACCTCGTTTTTATCGAGGTTTTATGCTTATTGGTGGAGCTGACGGGAATCGAACCCGCGACCTCATCGTTGCGAACGACGCGCTCTCCCATCTGAGCTACAGCCCCAAAACGCTTTGTCATTATAGTGATTTGGGGGGAGAGTTACAAGACGACCTTATTTGCCTTCTTCGCCCGCGGGGGCCTCGATAGCGGGCATAGAATCGTTCTCTTCTTCGCCCGTCACCGAAAGCTCGTTATGGTTAATTTTCCCGAACTTCGTCGAAATCTTGCTAACCGTGACCGAGAAGTCTTTGCTCTTCTTGTCGACGGTGTCGATGCTTTTCTCGAGCTCCATCCAACGTTTCGAGAAACGGTTGAACTCATCGCCCAAGCCTTTAAGAGCGGAATCGATGGCTTCGAGGTCTTTGTTGCGCTCGGCGTCGAGGGCGGCGCTATGGAATACCACGATGATAGCTTGAAGCGTCGAAGGACCGGAAATGATAACGCCTTCGTTGCGGGCCAGCGACACCAAATCTGGGAACTCGTTTTCGATGAATGCGAAAACGCCATCATTCGGAACGAACATGATCGCGTACTTCATGGTCATGCCGGAGATGATGTATTTGTCGGCAATGGAATCCGCCTTGGTTTTGACGGCATTTTTGAAAGAGACTTTCAATGTGTGACGCTCCTCCTCGGAAACGGCTTCGCCCGAGAAGAGCTTCACGTAATCGCTGAAAGGAAATTTGCTGTCGATGCATAACTTCGTGACATCGTCGCCCGCCGTGAAGACGATATCTGCGTCCGGCCTCACTTTTTCGCCGTCTTTAATCCGGCCGAGATCATCCTGAAGGTTATAGAATTTGCCCTTGCCATTGGGGAAGGTCGCTTCCAAAAGCATCTCCAGTTGAAGTTCGCCGTATTGGCCCCTTGCCTGGTTGTTGGCCAAGACGTTATTAAGCGTCACGACTTCGCTCTGCAAACTTTCCAAATGTTTTTGGGCCTCGTCGATTTTGCCAAGTTTCTCTTTGAGTTCGCCCATCGTCTCGCTGTTGCCTTTGAAACCCGATGATAAAGTGTCTCCGACCTGTTTGTTCATATCGGCCAAATTCTTATCCACTTTCTCGTTTAAGGCCATCACGGATTTCGTGAGTGATTCGTTCATCGCATCGACCCTTCCGTTAAGCGAAGTGTTCATTTGGGTCAAGGATTCACCGATGGATTTATGCATTCCCAATTGGAAATCGTTAAGCCGCTTGTTATCGACCTCGGCTTGGTCCCCCAATTGTTTTTGGATCCCGACCATCTGCTTGGCGAGTTCGCCTGAGAGGACAAGAGGAAGATTGTCCTTGCTCGTTTGTAAAGATTGTTTTATTTCGTTGAAATACGCCACGGTTTCATCGTCTGTTTCCTTCCCGTTTCTATCTTTTATGATCACCACAAGCAAAATGACTGAAACGGTCAAAGCCAAGAAACCAACGACGATAGCCGTAATCAATAAAGCAATGTCCATGATCTGTTTTTCTCTTTCCTGTAAAGTTTAGCATGGAAAACCCCGATGAGGCGCACGCCCTAAAAATCAAGGCTTTAAATAGACTGGCGCTTTTCTTTAAAATAGAAGCCCGATTGCGAGGAGGGATTATGGATAAAGTCATTGCGGCCATTGACCTGAAAAGCTTTTATGCCTCTTGCGAATGCGCTTGTCGCCATCTCGACATTTTCACCACTCCTCTAGTTTGTTGCGATTCTTATCGGAGCCCCGCCTCCGTCGTGATGTCCGCAACGCCTTATCTCAAGAAAAAGTACGGCATCCCCAACGTCTGCCGCCGAAAAGATCTTCCTAAAATCCCTGGCTTGATTTTCGCGACTCCGCGCATGTCTTATTACCTTCGCTTGTCGAGCAAGGTTGTTTCGATCTTCCTCGATTATGTATCAAGCGACGATCTCCATGTCTACTCGGTGGACGAGAGTTTTCTTAATCTTGGGCCTTATCTAAATTTATATCGCTGCGGCCCCGAAGAACTCGTCAAAAGAATTCAAGGCACCATCTTGGACAAACTGGGTTTAGTGACCGCCGCGGGTATCGGTCCCAATGTTTTCCTCGCTAAAATCGCGTTAGATCAGGAAGCCAAGAAAAAACCGCCTTTTATCGCGCACTGGGGCTGCGAAGATGTTCCAACGAAGCTCTGGTCGATCTCCCCTATCACCAAAATTTGGGGGATCAAGGAGGGCACCTCTTCCCATCTCGCTCGCCTTGGCATCCGCTCTTTGAAGGAACTGGCGCATGCCGATGACAAGCTTTTGGTCAAAGAGTTCGGCGTGATGGGCCTTCAGCTCAAGGATTTGGCGTCAGGCCGCGACGAAAGCGACATCGAAGACAAATACGAACCCGAAGAGCGGAGCCTTTCTTTAGGGCAGACGCTGGTTCGGAATTATAGTCACGAGGAAGCGCTTCTCATCCTCCGGGAGATGACGGACGATCTTGCTTGCCGCCTCCGAAAGGCTAAGGCCTTGGCGGGCAGAATCGCGGTGTGGGGAGGATATGGTGAGGAGAAAGGCTCTTGCGCCCGCCAGATGGCCTTGCCGATCGCCACCGATGACACGGACACCCTCTTTGAGGCAATCAAGGAAGCGTTTCTCCTGGACCGCACGAATTACCCCTTACGAGAACTTGGCCTCGTCTTTGGGAAACTCTCAGACCCTGATAGCGAGCAGATATCGCTTTTCCTGCCGAATGAAGAAAGGGAGGAAAGGCAAGATCTCAATGAAGCTTTAGACGCCATCAAAGGCCGCTATGGCAAGAATAGCGTTTTGCGGGCCAGTTCCTTGCTTAAAAGCAGCACCATCAGGGTGCGGCACGAGGAAATCGGAGGTCACCGGCAATGAAGGACCGCGGCATGAGGAAATGGGCGCCTTACAAGTCGTTGGACGCCCAAGCGGATTTCCTAGAAGCGATGGCTTGCGAAAAAGGAAAAAAGGATAAACCTCTTTTATCGAGCGAAGCCGCAAACGAAATTAACGACGTTCTTGCAAATTACAAAAACGAGAAGGTTCTGGTCCGTTATTTCGCTGAGGGGCACATTCGTGAATGCAACGGCACAATCGATGAAATAAACGTCATTTACAAATTTATAAAAATCAACGGGACAAGCTTATTATTCCAGAACCTTTTGAGCCTTAGAATCCTTGAGACGAAAAATTGAGCCAATAAAAACGAAGCTTGGCCGGTTAATAAAGTGAGTCCCCTATAAGGGCTCAAAGGGGACATCTACTCGTGCCCCTATATGGTAGATGTCCCCGTTTTTTATTAAAATGGATAAAGCCAAGGGGAAACGGGGCAGGCATCATGAACGAAGAAAAGCTCGAAAAAGCGATGTCATTTCTCCAAAAGGGAGATGGCAACGCCCTAGGCGATGTCTATACGCTAACAAGCCGCGGAGTCTTCACTTTCGTTTTGCCTATTCTCCGGGATTACCAATTAGCGGAAGACGTCATGCAAGAGACTTATGTCACCTGCTACGATAACATCAAGAGCTATAAATTAGGCACGAGCGCTCGAAACTGGCTTCTCACCATCGCTAAAAACTGCGCGCTCAGCCAGTTAAAGAAACGCAACCGGGAGATCTCCTACGATTTTGATAACGACAACCATCCCGATGGAGTGTATTACCTTGGCGATATCGACAGCCCCACCATCACCTTAGCCAATAAGGTCCTGTCGGAAGAAGAATTCAATATCGTCATGATGTATGCGATCGGCGAATACAAGCATAAGGAAATCGCCGAATTCCTTCATATGCCCTTGGGCACGGTGACTTGGAAATACGCCTCCGCTCTCAAAAAGCTGAAAAAGGCGCTGGAAGATAGCGAAACAGAGTATGAAAAGGCCAGAGAACTCGCCAAAAACTGATGAAACGGCGGAGCTAACGCCGGAACAAGAAGCAAAAATCCTGTTCTCCCTCCGAAGCGAGGCCTCTTCTTTCGTACCCGATAAGCTTTTAGATGCTTTGAAGGCGTGCCATGTGGAGACGTCCCTCGATGAAAAAAGCGAAAAGGCAATCGTCATGGCCCTTCAAGAATCCAAATTCGCTCCAAACGAATTGCCTTTTATCGAAAAAGCGACAGGCGCTTTTGATCCGCTTAAAGACAAAGAGAATTTTGCCTTGACCGTCAAGGTTCGAAACGAAGGCGCGGAAATCGTTCCCAACGTTGAAGACAAGATCTATAAAGAAACGGGCGTGAAGAAACATTTCTCTTTTGCTTCTTTCCTGAAATCCCATTGGCTTCCGCTCGCGAGCGGAACCGCCGCTTTGGCTTTGACCATCAGCGCAGTCGCTGTTGTTTTGTCCAGTTCGAGCAGCGCCGCCATAAACGGAACCTACATCACCGTTTCGCTAGTCCCGGCGAGCCATGCCGTAACTTCGGCTTGCGAAGATGAGGAAACTTTTTCGTCTAAGGTCAATAATTATGAGCCTTCATGGAGTTTTTCTGCTGATTCCCAAAACGTGATTTCGGCTTATTCCTGCGATAACCACAGCGCGACGCTGGCTTTGAAAAACTACGAGCCGGCCTTCGCTTCCAAAAAGGCTTACGAGGCCATCTCCGATCTTGTCACCCCCGCTCACATCAACGGGTATCTGGAGACCAAGGATCCTGAGGCAAAGAACGTGATCAATATCACGGCCACGTCCACCGATTCCGCTTATGGAAACACTTATTCTTCCGCTTACGAGTCCGCGCTTGATGCGGCTTTGACGAAATCGTCCAACAAAATCTATGCCGTCATCAATTTCGCGGTGATTTCTATTGATAAGGAGTCCCTCAGGGGCCTCAGCGCCAAAATGGCAGGCACCGTCGCAAGCCTTTATTCTTCCTTTCACGGCCTCAAGGCGAAAGACGCTGTGACCTTAAGGGAATTGAAAGAAAGCAATTCCGAAGTTCTCACGACATTAGAAGCGGCCGTCAATGCGGGAAAAGAAGCGAAACTATCCGGCAAAGGCCTGGCGGCGTTCAAAGCGGGCTTAGCCAAATCCTATCATCTCTATCGTCATAACGAGACCCCCGCCTATACCGCTAGTCAAATCGAAGAAATGCGCCATGAACTCATTAACGACGTTTCAGCCGTTCCTTGGTTTTGCGAAAGCCGAAGCCAGCTCGAAGGGTTATTGCAAAACGATGCCTATTTCATCATGGACGATGACTTAGGCTTCTCCGAAGATCAGGATTCCTCGTGGTATCTTTATGCCCAAATCCGAGATTACATCCTTAAAACCAAGACCATGGGCACGGATTCCTATGTCCAATATCTTAACGAAGTCAAAGCCTTAGCCGCCAACGGAAAAGAATCGACGGGGTACCTTCCCGACAATAGCCAAGAAGACATCGACAATGGCGGCCATCTTCCTGGCGACGGCCCTGCGAATGGCGAAGATTGGGGCGAGGGCGGAGGCGAATGGCACGGCCCTAACGGCGCTTAATTCATTCCTTAAAAAGCCCAAGTCCCATTCGTGAAGAGCGGGATTTCTTTTCCGTTAACATCGGTCCCGACAATCGACAAATCGGCGGTTCCGATCATAAAATCGACGTGGGACAGCGACTTGTTGATCCCAAAACTGTGAAGTTCGGTTTCGCTGTATTTCTCAAAGGAAGGATAAAGCTCGGTGAAACCAGCGCCTAAGGCGAGATGGCAGCAAGCGTTCTCGTCGTAGAGGGTGTTGAAAAAGATCAAGCCGGTTTGGTTGATCGGGGAATCAAAGGGCACCAAGCTCGCTTCGCCAAGATAAGCTGAGCCTTCGTCTAAGGCGAAAATGCTTCTGAGAAGGGGCTCTCCGGCTTCGGCGTGGCAATCGACGGCCTTGCCCTCATGGAAGCGGATCCAGAATTTATCGATGAGTTGGCTTTGATAAATCAAGGGCTTTGACGAATAGGCGATCCCTTCGGCTTCGCCTTTTTTCGGGGAAGTGAAGCATTCCTCGGAAGGAATGTTCGGCTGAAAATAGGTGCCTTCGATGGTCTTTTCGCCGCCAGCCAAGAAGATGACGCCAGGAATGAGGCCAATCGTAAGCTCGGTTCCGTTAGAAGAATGATAATGAAGGCTTTTTAAATGAAAGGAATTAAGCTTTTCGCTTTTTTCCTTGAGGCTCTTGTCGTGGGCCTCCCAATTCGCGATGCCATTGCCATCTTCCGCACGCGCGGTCTTGAGAATGGCCTTCCAAAGGCTTTCGATGGCTTGATGCTTCGACAAATCCGGGAACACCTTCTGAGCCCATTTCGCGGAAGGGCAGCCGGCGATGCACCACTGATATTTATTCGCCCGGGCCTCAATAAGGGCAGCGGATTGGCTGTAACGCAAAGATCGTACTTTGGCCAGTTTCTCCGAATCCACGCCTTTTAAGCCATCGGGGTCATCGGCGTCAAGCCAAAGAAGGACCGGCAATTCATTCGTGGAGAATTCCTGAAGTCCCATCTCCATCGGCGTGAGGGTTCCCAGATCCTTGGTCTTGCAGTATTTGTAATCGATTTTATCAAGAACGCTGCTTTGCCATTGAAAAACAACCCTTTTGGCGCCGGCTTTATAGCATTCTTTGACCACGAGCGAGACAAATTCTTCCTGCCCGACGTTGGCGCGGATGACAACGGATTGGCCCTTATGGACCGCGCCGCCAACTTGAGCAATCAATTCGGCATAGGCTTTAATGAGCGTTTTTTCCATGAAATGACCTCGCTGCCTGCGCTTTATTTTACGCGGTGGCAAGCTCTTTGGGTGAAAATGATGACTTCTTTTGATCTAAGGGGCTAATTTTTGCTAAAATGGAGCACGAAAAGAGGATGGTTATGGAAGACGGGGATACCCAAAACAAAAAGCCACGCAAAATCGTTAATTTCGAAAAAGGTGGCATTATCTGGTCGAGCTGGAATTTCATCGAGGCGGCGCTTCTCGTCGCGTTAGGCGTATTAGCCATCATTTTCTCGGGCAAAGAAGAAATGATGAATTCCATTTTGCCAGTTCTCGGCTCGTTCTTCATTATTTCAGGAGCCCTCAGGATTCTGACGAACTTCATCCCGATTTTCTCGGCTCGGGGCGCCGAAGCCTCCATCAAGGCGAAAATCCGGGCGGCCATGTCTTATGAATTCGTCATTGCGGGTTCTTTGGAGCTGGCCTTTGGCGTTGCTCTTGTGGCGGCTTATGTCAGTGGAAATGCCACCGCTAAAAATGTATCGGATTTTCTAATCCAGTTTGGCGTCGATTTCATCGGAATCGTCTTCATTGTGGCGGGCGCTTCGTTGATTATCTTTGCCCTCGCCTTTATCATCACGAAGCTCTATAAACTTTATATGCCGATCATCGAGATGGTCTTCGGAGCGACCATCGTCACGCTTGGCATCATCCTGATGTTTCTCTTTAACAGCAACCAAGATCTTGTAAAGCAAATCATCCTCATTATCACCGGCATCATCTTGATTCTGTCAGGGCTGGGCTTGCTCGTCACCACCATTCAGACGATTCAGGAAGTCAAAGCCGAAAAGGCTCTTTACGGCGGGGCCGCCGCGACTAACGATGATGTCATCGACGTCGAGCCGCACGATGACGACAGCAACGTTAAATAATCTCCGATAAAACAGAAAACCGAGCGCTGGCTCGGTTTTTTGATCTTAGTTGAATTTGTCCGCACCCGTCAGTTCTAAGAAATGCGGAAGAGAGGCGCACCAGTCGCAAAAGAGGTGCCATTCCTTGAGTTTGTGGTTATGACGCTGGATATACATGGTCTTGAGTTGCTGGTAATTCGTGACCATCGTGGCGGCCAAGCAGAATCCCTCGGGCAAAGAAGCCACAAGAACCCGCCACTTGGCCTTCTGCTCTTCGCGGTGGGTTTCGTCGTCGGGAATGGCGTTGTATTCGCCAACCAAGACTTTAAGACGCTCTAGGATGAGTTTGTCCGTTTCCTCAACGCATTGCTGGGTCACGTCAAACTTGAGGAGGCAATGCATCGTCGATTCGCTGCTCACGAAATCGAACCAATGATAACGTTGGGCTTCTTTCCACCAATAAAGAGGGGCGCAAACATCCAATTGCACGGTGATGCCTTTGAGATAGTTGTCATGGCCTTCCCCGTTGTGGGTGGCGCCCAACTTCTCGGCCCTTAAAAAATCTTTCTCCTCCGCAGGCGTCGTATCAATGACGATCCGCATCGGGTTTCCCGAGGCTTTGACGGCCCTTTCAAGACCATAGACATAAGAATTCGAAATGGAGAAATTCATGATTTAACCGCCTTTAGAAGATTATCCAATAACGCGAGCCTCGTCAATAGACCCACGCCGCCGGGAACCGGCGTTTGCTTGGCGACTCTAAGGCCCGGCGCACAATCGCCATGGAGATGTCCGTCTTCCCCGCGGCTGATGCCGACGTCCACGACCCAGGCCGAAGGCTTGAATTCATAGGATTCATCGATAAAACCCTGCTTCCCAATCGCCACCACCACAAGATCTGCGTGCGCCAAATAGAAGCGCCGGTCTTTCTCGGAAGTCTTGGAATGAAGGACCGTGACGTTGCAATCGTGCTGCAGCAGCAGCTTCGCCATCGGCTTCCCCACGATCTCGCTGCGCCCTAAGACCACCGCGTTAGCGCCCCGAAACGGGAAGCCTTCCTCGGCTAGATAATCGATGATACCTTTGGGAGTGCAGCACTCAAAGGGGGATAAAGGCGAGAAGCCATCGACATCTTTTTTAGGCTCGATAGCCTGATGCACCGCTTTTTCGGAAATAGTCTTCGGAAGGGGCAGCTGAACGAGAATCCCATCGATTCCTTCATCGAGATTCTGCACTTTGACAAGAGAAAGAAGCGCTTGTTCGCTCGTCGCTTCCGAAAGGTGGGTCAATAAGGCAATGACGCCCACTTCCGCAGCGTCTTTCATCTTGCCTTTGACGTACGATTCCGAAGCGGCGTTATCCCCGACGGTGATGATGGAAAGGACGGGAGGCTTTTTAAGCCGTGAAATCTCGCCTTTTAAGCCTGTTTTGCGCTCAGCGACATATTCTTTTATTTCCATGGATAATCCCAAAACCAACTGCCATAGGATAGCATCGGAGGCCTTTGTTTTCACTAAAGAAAGAAAAAGCCGAGCCATCGCTCGGCCTTAAGGAATCGGCCTCTTCAAAGAGCGATCAGCGAAGACAGGATGGCAGCAATCGCGGAACTCGAAGACGAAGCAGTGGGTTTGCTATTGATGACCATGATAAGAAGGGCCATGAAAAGGAAAAGAATGGCGAACCCGA
>CAVRMZ010000040.1:0-3255 GCA_963722445.1 uncultured Bacilli bacterium
GCCTTTTCGCCAAGCTCATCGAAAGCCAGTATAGCCGCAACAACCTTGATCTTAATCCGGGCAATTTCAGGGTACATGGCGACATCATCGATATCGCTCCGATGTCCACCTCGGACTTTTACATCCGAATCGATTGCTTCGGGGATGAGGTCGAGCGCATCAGCGAAGTGGACAAGATGTCCGGTGAGATGCGCAAGGTCTATATGACCTATCCGATTTTCCCGGCTTATGACCACGCGTCGACGAAGAAACGAATCGAAGAAGCCTGCAAGACGATCTCGGTGGAGCTCGAAGAAAGGCTTGCTTGGTTCAAGAGCCAAGGCAAGCTCCTGGAAGCGGAGCGCCTTGAAATGCGGACCCGCCAGGACATGGAATCGCTGCAGGAATTCGGAATGTGTCCGGGCATCGAGAATTATTCCCGCCACATCGATAAGCGTTTGCCGGGCCAAAGGCCATGGACCCTTATGGACTATTTCTCGAAGGATTTCCTTCTTTTAATCGATGAATCCCATGTGACGATTCCCCAGATTCGCGGCATGTTTAACGGCGATCGGTCGCGGAAGCAGACTCTCGTGGACTTTGGCTTCCGCCTTCCTTCGGCCCTTGATAACCGGCCGCTTAATTTCTCGGAGTTTGAGAAACTTATGCCGTCTTCCGTCGTCTGCACTTCTGCGACTCCTGGGGATTACGAGCTAGGGCGTTGCCATCACGAGGTGGCGGAGCAAATCATCCGTCCGACGGGGCTTCTTGATCCCGAAATCGAAGTGCGGAAGCCTCTTGGCCAAATTGACGATATCATGCAAGAGATCCGGAAACGCATCGAGGCCCATGAGCGCGTCATGATCGTGACCTTGACCATCAAGATGGCGGAAGACCTCACTTCCTACCTCAAGCGAGAAGGCTTCAAAGTCACCTATCTCCAAACCGAGACCCTGACGCTAGAAAGGACCGAGATCATCTATCAGCTCCGCAAAGGGAAATACGATGTCCTCGTCGGCATTAACCTTTTGCGGGAAGGCCTTGACATTCCGGAGGTTTCCCTGATTTGCATCTTGGATGCCGACAAGGAAGGGTTTCTTCGAAGCACGACCTCGCTCATTCAGATCACCGGCCGGGCCGCCCGCAACGTCCATGGCAAGGTCATCATGTATGCCGACAACATGACGGAGTCGATGAAAGAATGCATCGAGGAAACCAATCGTAGACGCTCCATTCAGAAGGCCTATAATGACAAATACGGGATCATCCCGACCACCATCGTCAAAGATATACGGCCTCCTCTTTCCAACAGCGAGAGCGAGGAAAATGCCTATGCCCATCTTTCGGCCAAAGCCCCTCGGAGCGAGGTGGAGGCCCGATTAAAAGGCCTAGAGAAGCAAATGAAAGAAGCCGCCAAGGATTATGATTTCGAAAAGGCGGCCCAACTTCGCGACATCATCCTCGAAACAAAGGCGAATTTAGAAAAATGAAACAGTATGAAGCTTATTTATTGGATTTCGATGGGACGCTTTTCAATACCTATGATTCCTTGGTCGGAGTTTATCAGTATTCCTTCGCGAAGATCGGGGAAGTTTGCACCCCAGAGCAAACAGCCCTCTATATGCACATGTCCCTTTCGGAATGCTGCGATTATCGGGGGATGAACGACCCCGCCAAACGAGCCGCCCTCTTCGTAGCCGTCTATTCCGCTTTGGATTTCCCGAAATTCTTGGATCAAATCAAGATTTACCCCGACGTCAAGCCGCTCCTAGAAGGGCTGAAGGCGCAGGGAAAGACGATGGCGATCGTTTCAGGCAACACCCCGAAGCACATCGGCCTTATCCTCAATAAATTCGGCTTGGCCTCTTATTTTCAGGTCATCGTCGGCGCCGATTCCAACCGTCGACCCAAGCCCTTCGCCGATCCGATCCTCGCGGCTCTGGGGGAACTACCCTCCCTCCGCAAAGACCAAGTGGTCTATATCGGGGACTCTTTGCAGGATCCCGAAACCGCCAAAAACGCTGGAATCGATGGCGTTCTCATCGAACGCAACCATGAATATCCCGATGACGAGAATACCAAGATCACCACGCTGATCGAGCTTCTTAAGTAGGCCGCAATCCTATGAACGAGTCTAATGGATTAGAACCGATCAATATTGCTTATTGCGGGGATGTAGGCATGTTCGAGGCCTTCCTTCTTTCGTCGCTCTCGGTGGCCAAAACCACTTCCCGGGCTTTGCATTTTTACTTTTTGACGGGAAACGCCAGCGAAATCGATCCGTCCTTCACGCCTTTGACCTCAACCCAAGTCGCTTTTATCGGCGACGCCCTTAAAAGACACAACCCCTTCGTGACCGTGGAGATCATGGATTGCACCGAGGTCTACCGCAAAGAGCTTTCCCGTTCGATTAACGTTAGAACTTCCTACAGCCCTTATTCGCTTTTCCGTCTCATCATGGACTATTTCCCGCTTCCGGATAAGCTGCTTTATCTTGATGCCGACGTTCTTGCTTTAGGGGACATCGGAATTCTCTTTGACACCGATTTAGGCTCTAACGACCTCGGGATGGTCCAAGATGCGGTGGGGCATCGCTTCTTTGGCAAGGCCTATGGCAACTCTGGGGTTTTGCTCTTAAACCTCGCCGGCATTCGGAAGGATGGTTTGCTCATCAAAGCCCGCGCCATCGCAAATCGTTTTCGCCTGTTTATGCCCGACCAAACGACCCTTAACATCGTGTTTAAGAAAAAGAAACTCCTTCTCAGCCCCAAATTCAACGAGCAAGTCGCTCTCCGCGCCGATACCATCATCCGCCATTACTGCAAACGGCTTTGCTGGTTTCCTTATATCCATACCATCAACGTAAAACCTTGGAACATCGAGGCTTTTAAAAAACATTTCGGCCCTCTTCATAGCGACTTATTGACTGAATTCGCGACTCTGAGAAACGAGTATTCCAAGATCCCTCATTAGAGGAGGGAAGGCCTCCAAAAGCCTTCTTGCCTTCCTTCTGGAGACAAAGGGCCTATTCTTACGTTGCGAAATAAAGGCAAGTAGATTAAAGTTAATAAGCGCATTTTTGATGCGTAGGATCAATTCATGAAGCTTGAGTGGTATGACATCGTCTTTATCATCGTTTCTCTTATCGTCATCGTTTTGAGTTTGCTTCAGGGCGGCAAATCCGGAGGCGCTTCGGGCGCCATCACCGGAGGCGGTCTTAACGTTTTTGCCAAGACCAAAGAGCGCGGCTCCGAAAAGGTTGTGAGTTGGCTGACT
>CAVRMZ010000041.1:0-6286 GCA_963722445.1 uncultured Bacilli bacterium
AGTTCGCTTTCCATTTGCTTAACCGAGTTCAAAGCAGCGTTGATTGGCGATATTTGATAAGAAGATTGGAGAGTCGGATCAAGATGGAAAGAAGAGAGGACTTTATCATCGAAAAAAGAAATGTCTGCGATCACACGCAGACGCGCTTGGCTTAATTTCTTTTCGCAAAATGGGCAAGCGTTATTGGCAATGAAGCCTTGGCCTTCTTTAATCCATCCAACTTTGGCGGGGTCTTGTAAATAGATACTGCCTTTTGTTTTACGACCCAAGGCCTTCTTTAAGGATGCTTCATATTTTCTTAGAGTGAACGTCTTCTGAGTGAAAGTCCATTTCCCTTTCTTAACCGACGCCTTGCAGGCAAACTGCTTTTCAATTGAGGCAAAGTCCCCTTCGACTTTTTGCAATTGCGGAAGGAGGGCTTTGAGGGATTGGATCTGGGTATCAACGGCGGCCAGAGCATTCGAAATCAAGCTTTGCTGGTCAATCAAAACGTGATAAATCGGACTTTGCTCATTGGAGGATTCAGAAGAGAAATCCGAAAAATAGGAATCCGCCGAAGACTTATCAAATACCATTACTTTCTTTTGCAGCGAATCGGTGTTATCAATAACAGCGCCGGTCGATCCGGTGTATCCAACCGTCTTATTATAATTTGGGTCTTTTTGAAGGAGGGCTTGCCCAATGGCGCTCTTCCCTGATCCGGAACGACCACTGATGAAATTGATTTTGCCGTCCTTTATCGTTTCGTCAAAAACAATGACGTTCTTATAGCCGTGAATTTGAATATGCATATGTGTGCCCCCATTCTCGAAATAAACATATATTGTTCAAATATTGATTCCAAAAACCAATTCTCAACAACAGTGATTTCGTAGATAAAAGTATGATAGACCCTCGAATCCACTAACACAAATTAATCTGCCCAAGAACAGTAAACAAGGGAAGAAAATAGGCATCTTGAACTTCGCTTGTTTATCGGCATGGAGAGAACCTTCACTGAATGCAAGTTAACGGCCATTTGCTATTTTTGGGAAGGGCTGGTGAGCAGGTACTTTGTTCTCTTCTTCCCTTGCTCACAAGCCAATAAGTTTGCTTGACCCATGATAGCCACAAAGGCTAGGGCAGGAGTAAAATAGAACAAATCCAAGGACGAAATTAGGGGGCAGACGATGAACAGCATCAATTTATATGACCTTTTCTCGCTCGAAAAAGAACCAGAATTACAAACAGAATATATCAAGGAAGCGATTGATTGGGGTGAGGAAAAAGAGTTTCGATTAGGTGAGATAGGAAGCATTAAAACTTTAGTTTCAGAACTTAGTCTGACTCGAGACGATTGCGAAAACTTCTTCTATTCTTTTTCCATCCCTCAAATCGGAAAGGAATTCGATCTCCTCAAAATCGGCAGTAATTCCGTCATCGATATTGAAATCAAGACCGAAAGTACCACAGAAGAAAAAATTAAGAAACAACTTATTCAAAACGAATATTATCTTCATTGTCTCGGCTTTCCGTGTCATCTATTCACTTTTGTTGAAGCGACACGTTCTTTTTTCAAACTTGAAGATGATAACTTGCTCACTACGAATGAGGAAGAGATGACCGAGGCAATCAAGGAAAATGATGGCATCTTCAAATCTGACATTGGTGCCGCATTTTCCCCCGCTCAATTCTTGGTCTCCCCATTAAACTCTCCGGAAAAATTCTTATCAGGCCAGTATTTTTTAACCCCACAACAAGAAAAGATTAAAGAAAAGGTTTTGGAAGAATGCAACGCTGAAACGAAAGAAAGACATTTCTGCGGAATTACCGGGACTGCGGGGACAGGAAAAACTCTGCTCCTTTATGACATGGCAAAGAGTCTATCCAATCAAAGTAGAGTCCTTATCGTCCATTGCGGGCTTCTTTGCGATGGACACCAATACTTGGACAAAAAGATGACCAACTGCCACATCATCTCGGCCAAAGAGCTCCGCCTTAGGGAAATCCGGGACTACGATTACGTCCTTATCGACGAATGCCATCGGATTTATCCAAATGAATTAGAAAAAGTTGAGCGATGGGTGACAAAGGCGAAAAACTTTTGCGTAATTTCGTTTGATAAGGAGCAGACACTATCACAGGCAGAACTTAATAGAAACGTCTGCGAAACCATTAAATCTCTATGTGGCGATGCCGTTTTTCCTTTGACGAAAAAATCCGTGTCAATCCCGAATTGGGGGCTTTCATAACCAATATGTTTGATCTTTCGAAAAAGAACCCCAAGATGGCCTACCCCCACGTCTGTCTGTATTACGCCCCCACCATTGATGATGCCAAAGACATCATCGACTGCCTTGTCACAAAACAGGATTACCAATACATTTCTTTCACTCCTTCATTTTATAGGGCGTCATATCTTGACCAACTAAGCAGAGGAAAAAATACCCACGAGGTCATCGGCCAAGAATTCGATAGGGTTTGCATGACGTTGGGAGAAGAATTTCAGTACGAAGGCGACCAACTAAAAGCGACTCGCCATCCCAATCCCGACTACCTTTTCCCAAAACTGCTGTTTCAGGGCGTCACCAGAGTTCGATTTGAGCTTGCATTAATCGTTTTGGGAAACGTAAGTGTAATGCGGACTCTTTTGAAAATCAAAGAGGGCATCTGATGGTGAATGGCACGACCGCGATCTTCTATTTGATTGGACAGCATTCCTTCGAAAATGAGAGCCTGGCGTGTTTTTTTGACATAGAGAAACTTTGGCTAGCATCCCTTGAAAGGAGAGACGACTCAGGGCAGTTGAAGACGATATCCGACACTGCGGGATCGGCCTCCTTCTTCGCCTTACTTCTGTATTAATTCATAGAAGGGGGGCTTACTCGTTTAAAAACTTGGACATTATCCTTTGTAAAACGAAAAACAGAAAAGGGGGTGACGATATAAAGTGTTTTAAACGGCATCGCTTCGACAAAAGGCTTAAGCGGCAAGGATAAGCAGTTTTCGTGCGTATCAAGCAAATCGGTTTGAGTAACGGCGATCGCCAATTCGTAAACCAGTATTTGAGGCTTTTGATGTATCTTCCACTTACCAGTTTTTACAGAAATCGATGTCTGAATCGCTTTGATGTAATCATCCAGCGTGGTTAGTTGAACATATTTATTCACGTCATACCCGGCAAGACCTTTCACCCGTTTTATGTCAGGCTGTTTTCCATTTTTGGCCTCGTTGTCAAAAGAGAGGGACGAAGTTTGCTGAGGCGTCATTCCATAAGTTACTTCGAGAGCAGAAAGCCCATCGGAACTAAAAAAGTCAAAATCGTCCACATCGTCTGCTTCACTATAAGACAGATAAGGCTCGCCAAAAACGTCGGACAAGGCATTAAGCACCTGTCTCTCATGTTTCTTCTTTTCGGTGTCCATGGTTTGCTTTCACGAGTAATGAAAATAATGTAGTCTTTTTAAATCTATCACGAAAAGAACAACTTGGTCACATTAGCGGATACCTCCGAAACGTTGGGAGCCATCAAACGTCCCCAAAAGAAACCAAACTAATTATGAGAAGGGGTTACTTCTTCTTGCCGCAAGTATTCGCCTGATTCGCAGGAGCCTAATAAGTGTCCTTCTTAAAGGACATTGCTTTGTCGTTGCCCGGATTGTTGTGTTTAGCGCAAAGCGGAACAATGATTCTTTCGTAACCATCTTTTTGGACATGACCGCCGTCGGTCGCGTCTTCATCGCATCCAACAACAGAACATTTGGAAGGCCATCCGCTGCATCCGCTATAATTGAGTTAATGTTGTTTCCAAGATCCGCAGGGCAACTTGGGCTTACCTTAGCTGAACCGGGAACGTTTTTCCAGCCAACCAAAAAATCGCCTTGTAATTTCGGTATGATACTCTCCTTTTTTATGATTGTAGCATTCGCTACAAACAATTGTTTATTCTTTTGGGATGATGGTTTGGGCAGCAAAACGAAAATGCACTCCGAAAAACCATTTAATGCCCGATATCAACAAACGATCGCCTTCATCGCTTTGCAAGACAAACTTCCCCGTAAAAAAGAACGCCTAATCCTTTCAAAGGGACAGCATCATTAAATGTAGTCACTTTCCAACATGGCTATTATAGGGATTCCCTTTAGGATGACTCGCCCCTAAAAAACACCGGTTCCCCTTCCCCTTGTTCACACAAAACGTCAAGCCGTTACGAGGATCAATCAAACGATAAACGTAACTGCCAATAGCAACATAAACTCTTTGCTAAAGTAATCCATTTTCATGATCACAACACCGTGAAACTACTCAAAATAGTTAGAATAGAAAAAGCGCACCTCTTTCATCGTTGCATTATTTTGCGCTATATTGTTGTCGACGTGAGTATCATGTCGCGTAAAGCAGAATCCGAATGGAAACAACTGGTTGCCTTAGAAAGAACCAGGGACTAAACAAGAGCAGATGGTCCAAATCCTGGGCGTCAGCCTTGTCACTTACAAAAGGCGGGAGACAAACATCTTCTCGCCGGACTACGGGACGCCGGGGAAGATCGCAGACTATTTTCGCGTCTCAACCGACTATTTCTTTGGCTTGGCAATTCCGAATATGCTGACTCCCAGCCGACCGCGAGAACCTTGCGGCTACAACCGAAGCCATCTCCGAGATTTTGGCCAAAAAGAAGTATCACAAAATGAAAATGGCCATGAAAACAAAGCCGGCAAAAAGGACGGGAAATAGCCCCATCCAACAAAATTACCCGCCAGCCACTTTCTATACTATGTATAGGCTTCTTAACATTCGGTATCGTTTTGTGTTCCGGGAAACGCCGTTACTGCGTAACGTTTTGTGATTTCGCCTTTTTGCGTTCGAAGCCCACCGTTCCGACCAGCAAAAATAATGCACCGTTCGTCGGTGCTTTTTTTGTTTTGTAAAACACCAGCCACTTTCCATCGGTAACTTTTGGCCAATTTGTCCCCAATAAAATCAAATGCAACAAGATGAAAAGGTCTCAAGTTTTCATTGCATCGCCTTATGATTGAGAGCTGCCAAAGCCTTTGCTGGGGTCGTGATTCTATAAAGCAGATTCTGGGTTAACGAATCGGATGACACTGGGAAGATGGTCGACGAATACCCCAGGTTCTCCGGCTAACCTCATCTGGCGTTCTGCCGCAGAATCATCAAAAAAAGGAAAAGCCTAATAAGACCAAGAGAGTCTCTAATGCCGCCCAGAGGATAAAGAATCCCTTCACGCCGATTACGCCGACAGCCGCCGCCGATACCACCTATAACCTGGTATGCACCGGGCCGGGCGGCAAGGTCGATAGCTCCGCCGGCATAACGGTTGCGGCTCCGCCGGCCCCGACTATGGAGCCTGGCCATGACCCTGAATATCGAGTACGACACCAACAATCTGCTATAAGGCCGGGCATATTACGGGGAAGTGGAAAAAATGCGAGTTTCACGAAGAGATTCCCGCAGATCAAGGGGACCATCGAAGGTCATACCGTACCGCGAGTGCCAAGTATAACGTAAGTTTTGCAGCGTCGTGCGGAAGGCGTCGTGAAAATGCTTGTTGAAAAATACGGCATCGAAACCACGACTCGCTGCCAAGGGCTATGGCCTGACCAAGCCTATCGCAGATAACAAGACAAAAGAAGGGCGGCAAGAACTGGTGAACCGTAGCCAACTTCGGCTGCGTTTCCGTAGAGAAGAAACGCTGATCACAAAGGGCCGCCCAATCAGGCGGTCCTACGGAAAAATTGTTGCATTAACTTGCATATGTTGAATCTTTGTTATTCCCATTTCCGCTAATTCAAAGAATAAGCGATATATATTCCCGCTGAATTGGGTGTTATTGTGAAATCGAAAAACGCCAGAAGCAGTGATGCTAAATCGAGTGCCTTAACCAATGAACATCCATCAGCATAGATTAGATAAACATTGCATCCAATATTTCCTGTACTTCCATGAGTAATCGTCATAGAACAATTGGTTGCAGCGTTCGGAAGGAAGTACAAGGAGGGTGATGTGAAATTGGATTTGGGTTCGTACCGGATTGTGCTGACTGCCATAGTCTTGACTGCTATCTGTTCCGATATGTTGAACCCTGCTGTACGACCATCCTCGCTGTTTTGTGATTCAGGAAGGTCAAGGAAGATGTCAAATGCGTAACCTGGGTCCTTCCCCGCATGAAAGAGCAAATCGGATGTGTTCATGAAACAATTGCGCCAAACGTATTATTAATTATCGTGTCAGCACATTTTGGGGAAAGGTCTGATGGCGGACAATTTGTTTTTAAATTTCACAACCT
>CAVRMZ010000042.1:0-9351 GCA_963722445.1 uncultured Bacilli bacterium
TATATCGATCAATTACGACGCCGTCAATGGGGCAATCGACAATTTTGCCATCATTGTTTTCGTCATTGGAGTGGTCGTGATGGCCGTCTTCGTTCTTATTTTGATTATCATCGCCAACAGCATCACCCGACCGATAAGGAAACTGCAGATTGAAATGGCCGATATCGCCTCTCTCAATTACGATGCGGCCCTGACGCCAGAGATCAAGGGATCAAAAGAAGTGGTGGAACTTAACCATTCCTTTAACCAAATGATGGCTCGAATTAAGGAACTGACGATAAAAGTCGTGGACGAAAAGGAAGAGCAACGGAAATCAGAATTAAAGGCCCTGCAGAACCAGATCAATCCTCATTTCCTTTATAACACCCTCGATTCGGTCATGGCGTGCATCGACAAAGGGGAGAGCGGCAAAGCCGAAGATATGATCGTAGCCCTCTCCAAATTTTTCCGAATCTCGATTTCCAAAGGCCAAAACGTCATTCCGCTTCAAAATGAAATAGAACACGCACGGAACTACCTTCTGATTCAAAAATTGCGTTTTGGGAACGCTTTTAGTTACGACATTCAAGTGGAATCCGGTTTGGAAAAATACTACGTCGTCAAATTGATTCTTCAGCCGATTGTCGAGAACTCAATCGGGCACGGAATCAAAGAAGACGAAGAGGGCCATATTTCTATTCGGGCCTATTCTGATGGGGATTTCTTGAAACTCGATGTCTCGGATAATGGCTATGGCATGATGCCAAGCAAGGTTAAGGAACTTGAGGACAGCCTTAAGGACAATACGGTCTATCAAGGCGTAGGGCTTAAGAACGTCTATCAAAGGATTCGGATTTATTATGGCGACAAAGCCAACATCGTCATCCACAGCGAAGAAGACATCGGAACCACTGTGACCATTGTTATTCCGAAGGAAGGGGCCTTGCGACATGAAGAATAAGGTTTTTGGTTTATTGACCGTGGGAATCATGTCTTTGGCAAGCTGTTCTTCTTCCAAAGCCGTCGCCCAGATATTCCTTTATGATGCGACCGATCCTTTCATCCAGTCATTATCCAAAGACCTCGTCAGCGCTATTAGTCCCTTCCTTTCCTATAACCTTTATGACGGCTTGAGGAAGCAGACGACGCAAAACGACGATTTCCTTAAGGCTCTACGTGATAAAAACACGAAGATCTTAATCATGAACATCGTGGATCGCTTGGCCTCGTCCGCTTTGATTGAAAAAGCCGAAGAAAGCAAAACTCCCTTAATCTTTATTAATCGTGAACCTTTGACCAAAGATTTGACGGTGGACGATTGGGCGAAAGCCAATTGCTATTACTGTGGGTCAGACCCCAAATACGAGGGAGAGCTTCAAGCCCAAATCGCTAGTGAGTTTTTTGGCGGTGCTGCTGGTTTCAAGGCTTCTAAAGGATGGGACAAAAACGGAGATGGGAAGATACAAGTTGCCATCCTTAAAGGAGAGTTGGGCCATCAAGACAGCGAATATCGAACCGAGTTCTGCGTCTCCACTTTGCGTGATTTGGGTTTTGACGTAGATATCATCGACACCCAATACTGCAATTGGGAACGCTCTAAGGCTTATGATGCCATGAAATCCATGTATGATCCCAAAGCCGAAAAACCCATTGAACTTCTTTTTAGCAATAACGATGAAATGGCGCTGGGGGCTATTCAGTATCTTAAAGACAATTATGCCAATTCCGCTTCCTCCTCTTCCGCCGACAGCGGTTCTAAAAGTTCCGAAGACGCTGCCAAGGAATCCTTTTCTGAAAGATTCTTCCCTATTATCGGCGTGGATGCCACGGCCGATGGGCGGGCGGCGGTGGAAGCCGGAACTTTAACAGGAACGGTTCTCAACAACGCCGCCCTGCAGGCAAACGTCATCACCGCCATCATTCGTCATCTTCTTTATCAAGAAGAAATGCCTTCCTTCGGAGATCAAGTCGAAACCCCCGATTCCGAAAATAACAAAGATGGAAATTCGTATAAGGTTAAAGGCGAAAAAGTTACGAAAAAACCTGAGTAAAGCCCTTACAAGTAGAAAATATTGCATTTTCTATGAAGAATGTTCCATTTTATTGAAAGCGCTTACGCTTAAAATGTACGTGCACATTGGGGACTCGTGTAGTCATTGTGACACCTCCCCAGGGGCAAAGGAATTAAAGGAGGAAAAAATGAAAAAGATTTTAATTCCAACGATTGCTTTAGGGCTTGTAGCCATGCTTGCTTCTTGCAACACCACTACAGCCACCTACACGCGAGGCGTAAATTTAAACTACGTCTTGCTGATTGGCCAGGTCGATCACAACGATTCAGCCAATCGTACAGCCGGTATTCGCGACGCGCTTGGAACTCGTACCGCTACGCATCTTACTAACCCGAACACCGAATCTCCGATCGTTGGCACCAAAACGTTTGGTGGCAAGACTTTCACGGTTACTGAGATTGAACACGCCGAGCAGCGCAATACTTCCGGCGCCACTTGGGATCAGCAAACGGCTCATGATACTGCTCAGACTTGGATTTCTAAGCACGCTTCTGATTCATGGAAAGAAACCGACAACTCAATTGATAAGGCTCAGGGCATTCAGCTTTTCGTTTCCAATAACGACGGCATGGCTGTCGGAGCCATCGGTGCTTCCAACTGGGTTTCCGGAATGCCGATTTTCGGATATGATTCGAATGCCGATGCTCTTCAGTACATTAAAGATGGCAAAATCATGGGAACCATCAACCAGAACGCTTCCGATCAGGCGGCTGGCATTTTCATGACTCTTCGTAACGCTATGGATGGGCTTAAGGGCGCCGACATTTATACGAAGGGATTTTCCACTTCCGGAGACTATGGCAAGATTACTGCTGCTTATTCCTACAATTCGACCAACAAGTCGATGCTAGTCAACAACTTCTCAATCACTTCTGCTAACGTTGATCAGTATCTTAATAAAACTTCTGCTGATTTAATTGATACTGGTGTCACAAAGAAGACTGATGGAACGGCTAAGAAGATTTTCCTTTCCATTTACAGCAGCACTGATACGTTCCTTCACTCGAACGTTCTGCCGCTCATGGAACTCTATCAAGACAAATTTAACATCAACTACACAAAATTTGAGGGCGATGGCAACTCTGATGGCACTCTTCTTGACCAAATCACTTCTGCCAACGCGATGGATGGTTATGCGATCAACATGGTTAAAACCACTTCGACCGAAAGCTATCTTGACAAAATTGCGACTAAGGTTGGCGCCACTAAGGCCACTCCGACCTCAGTGCCAGTCGTCTTCTGGAACCGTCAAGGCACTTTAGCTGATGGCTCCGTTGATACGGCTTCTATGGCCGATTCGAGATTTACGAACATCTTCTACGTTGGATTCGATTCCGCGCAAGGTGGCACTCTCCAAGGCCAGATGATTGCCAACTACCTCACTGCAAACGTGGCCAAGTTCACCACTAAGTAGTCTTGGTTATTTGCATAGGGTCTTGCCCTAGAAAGCAAGACCCTATGCTTGTTGTTTCCAGAGGGTATCAAAATAATGGATGAAGAAAAACCAAAATACATACTTGAAATCGATAACCTCTCAAAATCTTTCGGCAAGAATAAAGTCCTAAGAGATATTTACTTGCACGTTCGGCCAGGGACCATCATGGGCCTTATGGGCGAAAACGGTGCCGGGAAATCGACAATGATGAAATGCCTCTTTGGAATTTATTCTAAGGATTCCGGAACAATTAAGCTTAATGGAAAAGACGTTGATTTTGCTTCACCTAAACAAGCTCTTGAGAATGGCGTTGCCATGGTTCATCAGGAATTAAACCAGTGTCTAGACCGTTCTATTGTCGACAATCTTTTTCTAGGTCGTTATCCGACCCGCTTCGGTATTGTCGATGAAACGAAAATGGTTAATAAAGCAAATGCGCTTTTCATGTCTCTTGGCATGAATTATAATCCGAAAGCAATTGTTAGAACGTTGTCTATTTCGGCCCGCCAAATGGTTGAGATCGCTAAGGCCGTTTCCTATAATGCGAAGGTAATAATTCTTGATGAGCCCACATCGTCGCTATCCGAACGCGAAGTTAATAAGCTTTTTGACATTATCCGAAATTTAAAAAAAACCGGCGTTTCATTCGTTTTCATCTCTCATAAAATGGATGAGATTTTTGAACTTTGTGACGAGGTTGAAATTCTTCGCGATGGTTCCGTCACCCTTGACAAGCCGGTCCGAGATACAAATCTAAATGAACTTGTTAATGCAATGGTCGGGCGTTCCTTGGACAATCGTTTTCCACCCCTTACGAATACTCCCGGCGAAATTGTTTTGACCGTCAAAAATCTTTGCACTCGTTACAAACCTTTTTTGAAGGATGTTTCTTTTGATGTCCGAAAAGGCGAGATATTTGGAATTTACGGACTTGTCGGAGCTGGACGAAGCGAACTCCTAGAATCCCTGTTTGGTGTGCGCATGATTTCTAGAGGCGATGTTTTTTATCATGGGAAACGTGTTTTCTTCAAAAACTCGCGGGATGCCATGGATTCGGGATGGGCTTATATAACCGAAGAACGAAAATTCAATGGAATGTACGGAATCGATGACTTAATTTTCAACACTTGCATAACTAATCTCGGAAAATATACTTTTGGGCCAATAATCAGCAATTCAAAAATGAAGAAAGCAACGGAAAAAGAAATCATTCAAATGCACGTTAAATGCAATGGGCCAGAAGATAAAATCGGCGCGTTAAGCGGCGGCAATCAGCAAAAGGTTATTATTGGAAAGTGGATGGAACGGCAACCGGATCTCTTCTTGATGGACGAGCCGACTCGGGGAATTGATATAATGGCCAAATATCAAATATATCAACTCTTGATTCGCCTCGCGGAAGAAGGGAAATCCATTATTATGGTCTCAAGCGAGATGCCAGAAATTCTTGGAGTAACAGATCGCATTCTTGTTATGAGCAATTATCAAGTCGCTGGGATTGTTGATACGAAAAAGACAAATCAAGAAGAACTTCTTAGACTTTGCGCCAAGTATCTATGATTGGCCAAGAAAAGGAGAATAACATGATGGAAAAAACGGCTGAAGAGGTTCGGCAGAACCCAAACGACAATCCGTTTGGCGAGGGGGGGAGGCTTAACGGCTATCTTTTGGAGTTAAGCAAGCTTAGAGCCGACGGAGAGAGCAAGATAATCGCCCTTAAAACCGAAATGCAAGACCTAAAGGGCAACAAACAAATTGATAAAGAAACCAAAGCAAAGATTGTCTCCAATGATAAAAAATCCATTGTTTTGGCCAAAAAAAACAAATTAAAAAATTCCTCTGCTATTGCTAAAATTGCCAAAAAAGCTCTTTTGGAAGCCAATTCTGAGGGCAAAATCTATTATTCAAATGTCAAGAAAGTCTCAGATGAAAAAATCGTTGAAGCTAAAACCAATTATGAAGAAAGAATAGAAAAAGAAAAAAAGGCTCACGCGGAACGTCTTGCCGAAATTCGTTCCACTTGCAAAAATCAGGCAAATCAAAAAGATTCTGATTTTAAAACTCATATCTCTGCCGAAGCGGTTTATTACAAATCGCAGATAGGCGAAGCAAAGTCGATACGTTTGGAAACCATCCAAAAAGCCAAAGATGCAAAATACGAGGCCTATCTTGAAAAGTACGGTTATCAAAATAAAGTTCGGAATAACAAACATAGCCTATTTGAAAACTTGGAATTCTGGGCCCGTCATTATGCCTATGCTTTCAATTTCCAAACCTGGTTGTTGAAAAATGCACTTTATATCGTCATTCTTATTTTCTATATTTACTGTGTTATTTCTTCGAATGGCGTTTTGATTTCGTTTGATTCGGTTCGCAATATTTTGTCTCAGTCTTCGACCAAGATGTTCTTTTCATTAGGCGTTGCTGGGCTCATATTAATTGCCGGTACTGACCTTTCGGTTGGACGTATGACCGGAATGGCCACCTCGTTCGCCTGCATGTTCTTGGGAGTTCAGGGATATACCTCTGGAGTTACGGGTTTCACTATTAATACAACTTCCTGGCCCTATGGTCTTCGGATTGTAAGCGGACTTCTTTTTTGTATCGCCATTTGCACTTTTTTCAGCGCTATTGCTGGATTTTTTAGCGCGAAATTCAAGATGCATCCTTTCATTACGACTCTTTCAACGGAATTGCTGATTTTCGGATGGATGGAAATCGAATATCAAAATTACCCAGCTTTTAATATTAATTCAGAGACAAAGCTTCCGATAACCGGTTCCAACGATAACAACCTTATCATTTATGCTATTATCGCCATCGTCATTATTTGGTTCATTTGGAATAAAACAAAGTTCGGAAAAAATATGTATGCCGTTGGTGGCAATTCTGAAGCTGCGGCAGTTAGTGGGATCAACGTTTTTTCGACAACTCTTTTAATTTTCGTCATGGCCGGTGTTTGCTACGGAATAGGTGGTTTCCTTGAAGGCGCTCGCGTTGGTGTTGCGACCCCTGCAACCGGAGCCGGAACCGAACTTGATGCCATTGCTGCATGCGTTGTGGGTGGGATCTCGTTTTCAGGAGGCATAGGCAAGGTTTCTGGTGCCGTTCTTGGAACGGTGATTTTCCAAGGCATGACATACTGTTTGTCCAACTTGGGAATCTCGCCATTCTATCAATATATTTTCAAGGGTGTTGTAATTATGGCTGCCGTTTCGCTTGATTCTCTTAAGTATCTCAAAAAGAAATAACGGTTTTCGGAAACGGAAATGTGCCTTGTCCAGAAGCAAGGCACATTTTTTATTTGGGCTTTTCCTGATTTCTGGGCTGGTTACGATCGAATCGTTCCAAGGCCGTAAGAGCGGAAATAACATCTTGGTAATGCGCCTGGGAGTTTAAGGAGTAAATATGATATCCATAGCCGAAGAGATAATATCCTTTGGCATCAAAATCTTCGGTCCGGGTCGCTTGGTTTCCCCCCGCCCATTTGCCAAAAATGTTTTTTGAAGCTTGAACGATTTGTGAATTGGTTTGTATTCTTTTACCGGAGTTGGCGGCAGAAATGCAAATCTGTCCTATGTTTCCCCCCGCCAAAACAACCGTGTAATTCGAATCCATGAGTTCTCTCGGCGAAACAAATCCTCGGTAATTATCATTGCTTGTTTTTAAAGCCGCATCAACGTTTTTTTCAGAGTTCGAAAGCGACTCTGGCAAAGCCAAAAGGCCAATGGAAATCTCGTTACGTGGTTTGCGGACAATGTTGGTCAAAAAATCCATAGCGTAACTGAGATGCCCTTCGATACTATCTAAATCGAATTCGCTTAGCCCCCCCGCATCAATAAGCAAGGTTTCTTTTTCGGGATCCTGGCCCGAGAAAAAAAGACCATAACAAGGGTTGACTTCTTTCAAAAGATTGGTGTGGGTTTTGCTTAACAAAAGTTCGCGTTTTGAAAAAGAAAGAAGCCCGGCTACGTTCAAATCTTGAAGATGAGAAATTGCCAAATCAGCGGAAGTTTTTGAATTCTGGATATAATCGCATTTGATGTTTACGTTGTCTTCAAGAACTGAAAAATCACCGGAATAACCACAAATCAAAAGATCATAAAATTTGTTTTTTAAAGCAAATATTTTCAAAGCAGTAAAGACATTGGCGGCGTCGGCAAGTCCGGAGGGGATATCCACGACGATGGTTTTCATATGTTTATTTTATTCTTTGGCCCACTACAATGGTAGGGATGGAAAGCGAAGAAGGCCTTTCGACGAAAGAGAAAGCGGCTTTGCGGGATGTCGAAGCCAACAAAAAGCTGCAAAGCAGCGAAACATTAGGGCAAAAAATTCATCTTATCGATGGAAGCGATTTGGTCTCTCTTTATTACCCAGGAAAGCGGTTCCTCGTCGTGAATCTTCACGGTGGGGGTTTTTGCTTCAAGAACGTTCTCGACAATGACGTTTATTGCGAGTTTTTGCGTCAAACGTTCGGGTGTGCCGTTTTGAATGCGGGTTTTACTCTTTCTTATCTCGCCTCCTATCCCCGCCAAATCCAAGATATCTCGTTAGAGATATCAGCTCTCCTGTCCCGGTTTCCAGAAAACAAAAAGCTTCCCTTGCTGGCGGTAGGCCATTCTTCGGGAGCTTCTTTGGCGGCTTCGTTAGCCCTTCGGAAAGGAGGCGAGGCCATCCAAGGCCTCGCTTTGGATTATCCGTTCTTGGATTTTTCGCGGGACCAATCCACGCGGCCAAACCTTCCCGGCGCTTTCCCCGATTGGCTTCTTAACGATTGGATCTCGATGTATTGCCCCGACAAAAGACTGCGAGCCATGCCTGAGGTCAATCCTTTGAGAATGAGTTTGGAGGACACGAAAAGATTCCCGGCGTCCGCGATTGTGGTGGCAACTCACGATCGGTTGATTGAGGATGGGGAAACGCTAGCGAAAATGCTTACTGAGGCTAAGGCAAAGAGCAAACTCTTCGTCGTGGATGAACGGCATGGCTTCGTGGAAAGAAACATGCAAAAAATATTTTCCGATCCTCTTGACCCAGAGGTGGTCGTCACGAAGAAAATCGTGGAGGAGTCTTTTGGCTATCTGATTGACGTTTTGAAGCTTTAGTTCTTTTTGACCCGGTTGAAGAGAATCAAGAAAATCGTAAGCGGAATGCCAAGAATCAGAAGAAAGCAGTATTTCCAGCCCTCACGGGGATAATCAAAAACGATTTCGAGATAAACGGCCGCCAACAGCGTCCACGCTAAGCCAAGGTTGAGCGGAAGGGCCCACGAACGTTTGCCCCATTTATGATTAAAGCCGGCCGCCACGACGAAGCTCGCAGGAACGGCCCATACAAAGATAAGCCAAGAATTCCAAGGCTTGCTTTGCCAACTCGGGACGATATGAAAACCAATATAAACGACGGCCGCAACGGTCCAAACAAAAACGATGCCTAATAATGCTGTAGCGATTTTATTGATTTTCTCTTGAGAAGGATTGCACTTGCCTTTCTCCACAAGCGAAGGCTCGCTTTGGTCATGAATCAAGTAATCAAGGGTTACGCCATAAAACACGGCTAATTCATCGAGAGTGCCTAAATCTGGGATAGCTTCCCCATGTTCCCATTTGGAGATGGATTTATCCGTGTAATTAAATTTCTCCGCCAATTCCCCTTGGGTTAAGCCCCTGGCTTTGCGAAGAGATGCCAGATTATGGCCGACGACAGGTGCTAAATCTTTCATAACTTACTAGGATGATAACCTCCTATAAGCCTCAAAGCAAACCAAGGGGATTAAGAGGGGTAGAAAAGGAGACGCCCCGTTGCGGGCGCCTCCTTTCTTCTTCTCATAATTCGTTAAGTGTTCAAATGGTGAGGTTTAGT
>CAVRMZ010000043.1:0-42748 GCA_963722445.1 uncultured Bacilli bacterium
AAGGCAGCGGGATCGCGGAAGAAAAGCCTAAAAAAGTTCCCGCTGCCATCGACGAACAAGCGACCGCAGGGAAACCTGCTGCCCGTTTTGCCGCTTCTGAAGAAGAAAAAGCCGAAGATGATTCCGATGATGAAGGCGATGAGGAAACGAACGTGCCCGAAGGGTCTAGGGAAGACGATAAAGGCGAAAGCGTTGCTGCTGATGACAAAGACGCCGAAGAAGCGTCGCGGCAAGAGGGTTTAAGGGCCGCTGAGCAAAGTTTCCTTGATAATATGCGGCAAACCCAGGCCGTCCAAGACACGCGCAAGTCTTTCGTTCGAGGCGATTACACGGAACTTCCGAGTATTGATAAAATCTTTTCCGTGCCGCAAGGCAACGTTTCATTCAAAGGCGAGGTTTTTGAAGTTATGACGCGGATGACGCGACGAGGTTCACTTATGGCGAGTTTCGGGGCCGGTGATTCCAATAGTGCGGTCAACGTTCGCGCGATGGAAAGCAAAAATGGCATGACTTCGGATGTTCTGACCGGATTAAAAGTTGGCGATCAAGTGATGATCCGGGGCGCGATTGAATTCGATCAGCGAACGGGCGAACGCCAGATTTTTGCTCATTATATCGATAAACTGCCACCGAAAGCGCTGAGAACCGATCCCGAGATCGAAAAACGAGTAGAACTCCACTTGCATACCAAGATGAGCGCGATGGATGGTTTGGGCGATATCGAAAACTACGTGGCTTTGGCCAAAAACATGGGCATGAAGGCTTTGGCCGTCACCGATCATGGCGTCATCCAATCCTTCCCCGCCGCCGAAAGCGCTGGGGCCAAGGCCGGCCTCAAAATTCTATACGGCATCGAATTCTACGCTTTTGATTTTCCCAAATATGTTTATAACCCCGTTCCCGTGCGATTGAGCAAAGCTAAATATTGCGTTTTCGATTTCGAAACCACAGGATTGAGTTCCCGTTACGATCATCCCACCGAATTCGGCGGTGTTATCGTGGAAAACGGCTTGGTCACCAAGCGATTCGACCAATTCATCAATGCCGGCGTTCATATCCCGGAGAAGATTACGGAGAAAACTCACATCACCGACGAGATGATCAAAGACGGTCCTGACGAAAAAACGGCTGCGAAGATTCTTTCGGATTTTATCGGCGATGCGGTTCTCGTAAGCCATAACGCCCCTTTCGATGTCGGCTTTCTTAACGTCATGCGCGAAAAAGCGGGCATGCCCCCGATTACGAACACCGTTGTTGATACCTTGGCCTTATCCCACTATTTATTTCCGGAAGCCGGAAGACACACTCTTGGTGCCCTCAGCCGCAACCTTGGCTTAGCCGTTTATAACGAGGATGAGGCTCACCGCGCGGATTTCGATGCCGAATCCCTGAATAGCGTTTGGCAGACGATTATCCCAATATTAGAAAAAACGCAAAAAGACCTGACTTTGGTCGACTTGCAGAATCTCGTTTGCAAGAACTCCAACATCTATCGTCACCTCAAAACCTTTCATTTGGTGGCTTTGGCCAAAAACCAGGCTGGCATCAAATCCCTTTATCGACTCGTGAGCGATTCTGAAACGACCTACATGGCCGCGGGTTCGACGCCAAAGATCCCCCGGGAAGCCTTGATGCGGGAACGCGCTAATCTTCTTTTCGGATCGGCCTGCTTCAACGGCGAAGTTTTCGAACTTGCGATGAACAAGAGCGAAAAAGAATTGAAAGAAGCCATGGGTTTTTACGATTACATCGAAATTCAGCCCAAAGAGAACTATTCCTGGCTCGTGAACATGAAGATGATCGATCAGGCTCGTCTCATGACGATTTTGAAATCCATTGTGTCAGCGGCCGACGAAATCCATAAGCCCATCTGCGCGACTGGCGATTGCCACTATGTTAACCCAGAAGATAAGATTTGCAGGGATATTTATATCTCCGCGAAAGCTCTTGGCGGAGGGAATCACCCCTTAAACGGCTTTGGGCGAAACAAAATGCCGCTCTTCCCAAATCCCGACCAGCATTTCCGTTCAACCAAAGAGATGCTTGATTCTTTTAGAAGTTGGCTTCCCGAAGACCGATGCCAAGAGATCGTCATTAAAAATTCTGGGAAGATTGCTGATTCGATTGAGCCTTGCGCGATTCTGAAGGACAAACTTTATACTCCAGATGCAAACCTTCCGGGATCGGATGTCAAACTCAAAGACATCTGCTACGCCAATCTTCACAAAGTTTATGGCGACAACCCCGACCCCAAAATCGTGGAGCGGTTGGACAAGGAACTTAACGGCATCATCTCCCATGGTTATTCGGTCACGTATTACATCGCCCATTGTTTGATTGAGAAGGCGAACTCAGATGGTTATTTCGTCGGCTCACGAGGTTCCGTCGGCTCTTCTTTTGCTGCGCACATGGCGGGCATCACCGAAGTGAACCCACTGGCTCCGCATTATTTATGCCCGAAATGCAAGCATTTTGAATGGGGAACCGATTCGAAGATCCGCTCAGGATTTGATCTCCCTGACAAAGCATGCCCGGTGTGTGGCACTCCCATGGTTCGGGATGGGCAAAGCATTCCTTTCGAAACGTTCTTGGGCTTCAATGCCGAAAAGGTACCGGATATTGACCTTAACTTCCCGCAGGATTATCAATCCAAAGCCCACGATTTCACAAGAACCCTTCTTTCGACGCCGGAGGAGAACGCAAAAATTGCCAAAGGGGAACCCATTTCGAATCCTCATGTGATTCGAGCGGGCACGATTGCCACGGCCGAGGAGAAAAACGCTTTTGGCTATGTCAAAGGCTACTATGAACGGACCCAAGGCGAAGACTCTTGGCCCAAAGTCAATAAAGCCTATGCCGCTTATTTGGCGGCGCGATGCACCGGCGTCAAACGAACTACCGGCCAGCATCCTGGTGGCATTGTTGTCATTCCCGCTGATATGGACATTTTCGATTTCACTCCTTATCAATACCCCGCCGACGATCCTAGCGACGGATGGCTTACGACTCACTACGAATTTGCGAGCATGCACGATTCGGTTTTGAAACTTGATGAATTGGGCCACGTGGACCCGATGGCGCTTCGGATGATGTCGCTTATGACCAACGTCGGAATCTATGATATTCCGATGAGCGATCCCAAGGTCCTTTCCCTATTTTCGTCGCCGGCCGCTTTGGGGTTAAAGGAAAATCCTTTGGGCTTCAAGACCGGAGCGATCGCGCTCCCTGAATTCGGAACGAATTTCGTTCAGGGCCTGCTTGAAGAAGCCAAGCCTCGCACTTTCGATGATTTGCTGATTATTTCGGGTTTAAGCCATGGCACGGACGTTTGGAACAACAACGCCGAAGATCTGATTAAATCCGGCAAGGCCCTCGGCATGGTCATCGGATGCCGTGACGATATCATGAATTATTTGATTACCATGGGCGTTCCCAACAACATTTCCTTCAAGATCATGGAAGATGTCCGCCATGGCAAGAAAGTTAAACCCGATTACGAAAAGACGATGCGAGAGCATAATGTTCCAGACTGGTATATCGACTCTTGCAATAAGATTCATTATCTTTTCCCACGGGCTCACGCCACCGCTTACGTTATGGGGGCCGTCCGGGTAGCTTGGTTTAAGATTTATCATCCTTTGGAGTTCTATGCGACATATTTCTCAACCCGCTGCGACCGCTTTGATATCAAAACCCTTTCGGGAAGCCTTAGCGGGATTCTCAGCGCCATTAATGCCCTTAAAATGAAAGCTGCTTCTAAAGTCGATTATTCTGATACCGACGATGAAATTTTGAAAAGCGACATGGCCGCTTGCGAAATGGTGGATCGCGGCTACAAAATCGAGAACATCAATCTCATGGAGAGCGACGCCAGTCTTTGGAAACCGTGCCACGCCCGGAATTCCATCATTCCTCCTTTTAACGTTATCTCAAATTTCGGCGTCAAGGCCGCACAGGGCATCGTGAAAGCTCGGGAGGGAGGTCCCTTTATCTCGAAAGAGGATCTTAAGGATCGAGTTCGCGATCTCAAAGACGAAAATGGGCAAAGTTTCTCAATCGGGGAATCCGCCATTCAGGCTTTGGACGATGTCGGAGCGCTGGCTGGACTGGATGAATCCAACCAAATGTCTCTCTTTGATTTCAAGTTCTAAAGTGCTATATTAACGCTCGCGAGTCTTTGGCTCGTTTCGGGACTTAGCACAGCTTGGTAGTGCGCCTGGTTCGGGACCAGGAGGTCGCGGGTTCGAACCCCGCAGTTCCGACCATTTGATTGAAAAGCCCAGACGATATGGGCTTTTTGTTTTTCATGGTATAAGTTTTTGGTATAAATTGGTATAAAACCTGTTTTTGGTTGACGGATTCCTCATCCTTGGATCTTGCTTAGGGCTGAGGTCACTCCAGGGTCCGATTTGAGATAGTGGGAATAGGTGTTGAGCGTCTCCTTGAGGGAGGAATGGCCAAGCCACCTCTGGACGACGATGAGGTCGCTCATGTCCTTGCAGTTCCCGACGAGCCACGAGGCGACCGTGTGGCGGATTTCGTGCGGGCTTATCACGGGGATGCCCGCCATCGCGCAGTGGCGGCGTAGCTGCTCGACGATCGGGTGCTTGGTGATGGCTTTCGGGCCGAAGAAAAGGAAATCCCCGGCGTTCTGCCCATATGTCTTCTTCAGATCGTTGAGTTCGGCGCAGATGAAGTCGCTGAGTCTGATGTGCCTTTGGCTTGCTTTGGTCTTGGTGGGGGAGAGGATCCATTTCCTCTTTGAGGCGAAGTACTCGTTCTGTTGGTGGATGAAGATCTCCTTGGCCGCGGGGCCGTAGTCCTTCCACTGGAGCCCCTCCATCTCCCCGCACCAGGCGCCGAGGTAAAAGAAAACCTCGAAAAGGACCTTGTATCTGTCCCCGTCCGCAAACGTCGCGATGAACTTTTTGTACTCCTCCGGCGTGAGCGCTTTCTTCTCGCTGGACACCTCGAAAGAATCGTTGCCGAAGGGCGTAAGGCAGACCTTGGAGTTCCTGTAGCCTTCAGGCGAGACCCATCCGTTCTCGAACCCGAACGAGGCGATCTCCCTCATCTTGCTCAGGCGTTCTATACCTGCGCTCATAGTTCCCATAAGCCCGAACGCTAACATGGAGCAGTTCGGCAACATGGCTTTGAGTTTCGCTATTTTGCTCGCGCAATTCTTTTAGTCTTTTCGGTGTAAACACGGCTTTAGTATATATTTTCGGCACGTTTGCTCATTTTCTAACTTTAAAAAGGGGACCTAAGACACTATTCTTTAATCATCTGCTCCACGTTTATCCGAATCCCATCTATGGTTTCTTCTTTTTCTTTTCCCGTGGCTTTCCATCCGCAATGCATATAGAAGGAAATCGCCTTGTCGTTGCCCTTGAGCACCCAAAGGACGGCCGGTTGATGGCCGATCCTTTCCCGACAGGCGTTGAGGAGGGCCTTACCGACGCCCTGGTTCTGCCATCGCTTGAGGACGTAAAGCCCCGTTATGGCCGCTTTCCCTGGCTCCTCTTCCGACTCCGGGAGATAGCCAGCCATCCCGATGACGTCCCCATCCGCCACGGCGACGAACTCCGTTCTCTCGTCGAGGCTCAAGGCAAGGGAAAGCTCTGACTCGAAGTCCCTCGATTCGGCAGCTTTTCTCCCGAGGAGCGGCTCGTAGGTCTCTTTCCAGCACAGGCGGTGGGCCTCCGCCCATTTTTCCGCGAAGGCCGGGTTCTCGTAGGGGATGATCTCGTAGGCCATGTGTTTGACCGCGAAGCCGCTCGGGTAATAGATCTTGTGGGCATCTACGTTTTTGACGCCGCCTTTTTCCTCCAGCGAGGAGATCGCGGCTTTGCCGGATTCGGTGACGGCCCTGGAAAAGGTGAACCGCTTGTGGAGGCCGTACCATAGGAGCTCGTTGGCGATCCATAGCGGAAGCCAAAGAAGGAAAAGCCATCGCGCGTCGGCGCTAATCGCCATTTCCGTCCCCTCGGCGTGGTACTGCGTGTGGAAAGCGGCGTCCATCAACGTGCCTCCGAGAAGGAACGCATAGCATGCGAGTTCGAGAAAAACGAAACGTTTTCTTCTGATGACGCCTTCTTTAAGGTGGCAGGCCACCCATAGCAGCGCAAGGACAAGCGAAGCCGCCCAGGCGATGCCGTAAAGAAAATAAGGGAACGTGTTGAAAATAGGCGTAATCTCGTATCCGAAAATGTGTGGCAGGACCCCTGAGACCGCCATGGAGACCCCGATCCCGAAATCAAGGCGGGCGATTCGCTTCGTCTTTTTTAGGCTCATCTCCATCCCGCGTTTCTGGTCCACGAGGGAGTTGATAAACCTTGTTTTACGCATGTTTTTATACTAGTTCGTCGAAAACCCACTGCCAAGTAAAAATATTGGGCACTTTCCATCCGATTACGAAGCCCTTATGGGAATAGCCACAATATATCATCCCGCAGACAATGGCCAAAACCAGTGCTGCAAAAATAGCCAGTATGGCAGCTACGATCCATCCAATCGGAGTCGTCTTGACAAACGAGATGAATGTATCGAAAATGCAGCTCAACTGCGCATCCATCCAAGCGACCGCTTTGGGAAACGCCAGTTTAAGCCCGGCTTCGATGATCTTCAGAATTCCAACCTGCGTCACGGTGGAATATGCAAAGCCGATGGCGCTGTTGAACATCGAGATGCAAGAATCCGAATTGAATAAAAAGCCTACAAACGTGGCCCCTTGGTACGTCCCAAGTCCGCATATATTAGCTGTGTTGCTGAAATTTTTCAAGTGTGTTGCTTGTCTATTGATTCCCGCTATTCCGACCAAATATAGTGTGGCCCCGCCTTTTGCGGGGCTTTTTTTCAAGAGCCATGATTTATTATAAAAAAAGCAGCAAAGAAAATCTGTTTTTTTGATGGTGTATTAATATCTGAAAGCAAATTTTGGATTTTGATGGGCAAATTGAAAAAGCGAAATAAAATTGTTCTGTTCTTGAGGTTAAGACCGAATCTTGTTTATCCCTTAGATTTTAATTTTATTTTCTTGGGTGTTACAATAAGCCCCGCTGATGCGCCCGTAGCTCAGCTGGATAGAGCACTTCCCTCCTAAGGAAGGGGTCAGGCGTTCGAATCGCCTCGGGCGCGCCATAGTTTAGAGATGGTATCCATCTCTTTTTTTGTTTAATCTGGTTGCAAAAAATAACATATCTTCGCAGAACCGATGCTAGTATATTAATTAGACAACTTATGACTCTCCGTGAATGGCAACCAACAGTTGCCTTAGATGAAAAGCAGAGTTGGTGGCATGATTAACATGTTTATGGCTAAGATAGACTCGTCGATCGGGAGGTGCACATATGAACATCGAGATCGCAAATCGTCTCATTGAGTTAAGAAAGAAAAGCGGACTCTCTCAAGAAGAGCTCGCGGCCAAACTTGGCCTGTCTCGGCAAGCCGTCAGCAAATGGGAACGGGCGGAAGCAAGCCCCGATACCGATAATCTGATTTGCTTGGCGAAACTTTATGGTGTCTCATTGGACAATCTCCTTAATACGGATGAATCCATTGATGATATCGTCAAGGAGCAAGTTAAGGATGATGTCGATTCTTCAAAGACCGTTGATGCCAAACCTGCGGATAGCGCACCGAAAGCAACGGCGGCCAGCGCCCAGAGCAATCTGGGAGCCACAGATGTTAAGCCTCAAGCGAACGCTTCTTCTTCAACGACGGCTGAAGGCGATGCCAAAAAAGCGGAAACCTCCGCGGATGCGAACGCCGAAAAACGAGAATCGGTTCATATTGGTGTCGATGGCATTCATGTGCGCGATAAAAATGGCTCCTATGTCGACATCGATACGAGTGGCATCCACATGAATGACAAACCTTTTTCTTTCCGAGCTAATACCGATGAAATTAAATCGGCCAAAAGGAATCATGCCTATAAAGTGGCTTCGGCTATTGTTGGCGGAACGCTTGGCGTTCTTGCTATCACCGCTTTCTTTCTCATGGGATTTCTCTGGACCGATCAGAATTACGGTTGGCGTTTAGGTTGGCTTTGCTTCTTTATTATTCCGATTGGGACCAGTTTTGTCGAAGCTCTTCTCAAAAAGAGATTCTGCACCTTTGGCTTTCCGATCGTTGTTGTTGGCGTTTATCTGCTTTTAGGCATGGCTTGGGGTTTATGGCATCCGGAATGGGTCATGCTCTTTGCGATTCCCATCTACTACACCATTTTCGGACCGATCGACCATCTCATCAGGGAAAAATCGTTTGATTCGCATGGTATCAACATCAACGTTTTTGATAATGATGATGACGACGACGATGACGATGACAAGGACGACGATGACAAAGACGACAAAAAAGACAGTAAAGACGAAGACGATAAAGTCGTTGACGTTGATGTGAAATAATAAAAAAAACGGGAATCTCGGATTATGGTTCCCGTTTTTTGTCTTAGAATGAGCCTTCGAAATCCTTAATCGGGAGCACGAACATCGCTCCATGGATCTTTTTGAAATGATCCGTTCCTTTTTTGATTTCATTTTGAAGAGGAACAAGTTTGTCCTCTTCTAAGATAAAGAAAACGGTTGCGCTGGCATCATCGGTATTTTCCGCAATTTGGGAAAGACTTAAATAAGCGGAGGTGTCATCGCCGCTTAGGTGCTTGATGCCCTTGGTCCTTATTAAGGTTCCGTTATAGCCATCTTTGACGATTTGATTCAGCAATAGACGGGTGTCTTCGCCTTTATCTAGGACGACATAAAGCATGACTTTCATAACTAGGCTCCTAACAGGTGGTATTATCTCACAACCCTCAGAATATTTTCTACAAACTTGCTAAGCACGTATAACAGCCTCTGTAATAAAACCGCACTTAATTTATTTGACGCCTCAATTACTGTGGATCAGCCTTGCCAGGTGCTGCTTATTGTTGTTTTGATCCTCATCTTCGTTTCGTCCTTCGCCACCCCGATTTCCTCAAGCGCCTCTACAAAGACGAAAGAACCGACAAAAGGGGACCTTTCAACGCGTTTTGATGATGAAACGACTACAAACCCTGAAATTGGCAAACACTCAAAAATAAGGCCTTATCTTGTTGACAAAAGACCTCCTGGCTTCTATTCTTATCAGTGCGCATTTTAGCGCATTAATAACCGGTTTGGGGCGTTAGCTCAGCTGGGAGAGCGCCTCCATGGCATGGAGGAGGTCGAGAGTTCGATCCTCTTACGCTCCACCAAATCGAAAACAAGCTTGGCGAATGACTGGCCAAGCTTTTTATTTTTTTTCGTCGGGTTTCAGTACATTAAGATTGATATGACAATAACCGCCCGGGTTTTTGTCGAGATAATCCTGATGGTATTCTTCGGCTGGGTAAAAATTGTTCATCTGCTTAATTTCGATTTTCCAACCGGGTTTCAGGTGGCTTGTGAAAAAGGCATCAGCGGTGATACCATCCATCAGGTTGGTATAGTAAACGCCGCTGCGGTATTGCAGGCCTTCATCTCCGCCCTGTTTGTTGATCGAATAAGGGTCGACGACCCTAAGGAATAATTCCAAAAGCTTGTCAAGGCTTACCAACTTGTCCTCATAAACGATTTTGAGGGTTTCGGCATGAGTGGCCGTTCCTTGCCTTAAATCCTCATATTTCGGGAAGGCAGTGTTGCCATTGCAATAACCAACGGTTGTCTCAAGAACCCCTTTCACTTTCTTAAAATAAGCCTGCATTCCCCAAAAACAGCCTCCAGCCAAATAGATTGTTTGTTCCATTTCTTCCGCTCCTTTCTTTAGTATAATAGAATAGTTTCATCAAGTAGTAGAATACATCTATGGAGGATGATGCTATGTTTTGTCCGAAATGTGGAAAAGAAGTTCCTGATACGGCAAGTTTTTGCCCTTTTTGCGGTACGTCGCTAAAATCAACTGGAACCATGAAAGCGGAGCCGGTCAATGGCACCGGTGCTTCGACCGTGCAAGGCCCTGTTCAAAAAAGTGCTTTGGCTGCCGGATTGCTTGGAATACTCCTTGGATGCTATGGCGTCCACAACTTCTACTTGGGCTATACCTCAAAAGCCATAGCCCAACTTGTCTTAGGGCTTATTGTGATCGGGCTTCCTATTTCATATATATGGGGGCTGATTGAAGGAATAATGATTCTTACAGGTGAAATCTCTGTTGACGGTCACGGACAGCCAATTAAACGAGACCTATAATTCCTTGGCATAGCGGGCTGTTTTATGGAAGAAACAAAAAAGAATCGCTTTGTTGATGAGCTTTCTTTAAAGGAAAAAGTCTCTCTCCTATCGGGCGATGGCGATTGGAATACCCATGGCATCCCAACGGACGGCATTTTTCCAGTCGAGATGCATGATGGTCCTTTAGGTTTGCGGAAGCCCTTGGATCATAACGAAATCGGGGATAATCCCTCTGCTTCTTCCGCCGCTGCCACTTGTTTCCCCGCGCCTTGCTTAACGGCTTGCTCGTGGGATCCTGCTCTTATTGAAGAAATGGGGAAATGCGTGGCTTGGGAAGCCATCGATCAGAAAACCAATATCGTCTTGGCTCCCGGCGTGAACATCAAGCGGAATCCACTTTGCGGACGAAATTTCGAATATTTTTCCGAGGACCCCCTTTTGTCTGGGAAACTGGGGGCCAGCTATATTTTGGGGGTTCAGTCCGAAGGCATCGGGGTCTCCCTGAAGCACTTCGCCTGCAACAACCAGGAAACCAATCGCCTGACTTGTTCTTCGGAAGTTGATGAAAGGGCCCTTCGTGATCTCTACCTTAAGCCTTTTGAAATCGCGGTAAAGGACGCTAAGCCTTGGACCGTCATGTGTTCTTATAATCGAATTAACGGAGTCTTTGCTTCCAACGACAAATGGCTTTTGGTCGACGTTCTTAAAAAAGAATGGAATTTCCAAGGATGCGTCATCAGCGATTGGGGTGCGGTCAACGATCCCATTGAAGCTCATGCGAATGGTTTGGATCTTGAAATGCCCTGCCATCAGAAAAGAGTCAGAGTTCTCGCTCAAGCCGTTAAGAAAAACAAAATTCCTGTTGCGGTTTTGGATGACGAAGTCACGCGCCTAACGAATTTGGCCAAGAAGGCCCATTCGATTTCGTTTAATACGGATCCCTATGGGTATTCCGTCTCTCATAAGATTTGCGAGAAAGTCATTGAGCAGTCCGCTGTTTTGGCTAAAAACAATAATCGTATTTTGCCTTTGGCTTCCTATGCCGATTGCTGCGTGATTGGGGCTTTCGCCAAACGCCCCCGCTATCAAGGATCGGGTTCGAGCCATGTTAATCCACGAAATCTCGTGAATTTTTTGGATGCCGTCCGAAACTCTTCTTCCGCATCGAAGGATTTGCCATTTGCTAAAGGCTATCCTTTAAAGGCTTCGGAAGACCCCGTTTCTCTTTCTAACGAAGCGGTTGCTTTGGCTTCGCAATATAAGACCGTGATTTTGTTTTTGGGGCTTTTGGACGAAGGCGAGGCCGAAGGATTTGATCGGAAGCACATGAGGCTTCCCGATTCTCAGCTTAATCTTTTCGACGCCATCTATGCCAAAAATCAAAATATTATCGTGGTACTTTCAACAGGTTCCGTCGTGGAGCTCCCCTTTGCGGATAAGGCGCAAGCCATCTTGATCGTGTATTTGCCTGGCGAAGCCGGCGGCGAAGCGATTCATAAGCTCCTTACGGGCAAGGTCAATCCTTCAGGGAAATTGACCGAATCTTGGCCCATGAAATATGAGGATGTTCCCTCTGCTTCTTTTTATCCAGGGACCGGAAATGTCGCTCTGTATAAGGAAAGCGTTTTTGTTGGCTATCGTTATTATTTGACCGCGCACAAACCTGTTTTGTTTCCCTTTGGGTTTGGTCTTTCTTATTCCTCGTATGATTATTCAAAATTGGTCTTAAACGCAAACTCCATCCAAGAAAAAGGCAAGCTTAAAGTGTCTTTTGTCTTAACCAATACCGGAAAAACCGATGGCCAAGAAATTGTGGAATTATACCTTTCCGAAAACAATCCTAAAACGTTTAAGCCCTTGCGGGAATTGAAAGATTTCGCCAAGATCGATATCAAAGCCGGAAAGAGCAAAAACATTTCTTTTGAAATCCCTTATTCCTCCTTTGCCCACTATGATGTAGGAACTCACAGCAACAAGGTTGAAGGAGGCCAATACGCAATTGAAATAGGCCGCTCTTGCAAAGATATCGCTCTTTCTTCTTCCGTAATCGTTATTTCGGATTTTGTGCCGCTTGATCATAAAGAGGCGCTGCCTTCTTACTATGCTTTTCTTCAAACGGGTTCCCTTGCTGTTTCCAACCAAGAATTTGAGACTCTTCTTGGAAGGAACATTACCGTTGATACTTTTTTGGGACAGCCTTATAACCTGAACTCCACGCTTGAGGAAATATCGAATACTTTTGTCGGAAGAAAGATGAAAACTTGGATTTTGAAGTCCTATTACAATCCTGAGATGTCTAAAGAAGGGAATGATAACACCGCCCAAATGGTTCTCGAAAGCCCGCTTCGTTTTGCTTTTATGATGGGGGTCAAAGAAAAATACATCATGGCCTTGATTGACTGGCTTAACAAGAAGCGCTTCAGCGCGATCTGGAAGCTTATGTTTTGGAGACGAACATGCTGACCTGCTTGTTTCTTTATTTTGTGATTTTCCATATTGTGAATAAGGCGCACCGCCATCGTTATGATGGTTCTCCGGCTCTCCCTTATTGGAGGGCATCGGACTTGGGAATTGATGAAAAGCGGTTCTCTTTTTTGTCTGGGAAGTGGGTTTTGCATGGTTCGAAGTATTTTTTGAAAGGTTCTAAACCCATAGCTTTGGTTGTCTTTTTTCATGGAATCGGGGACGGGAGGGCTTCCTACATTAGAGAGATTTCCGCTTTAGCCAAAAAAGGGTATCTCGTTTATGCCTATGACTATACAGGTTGTATGGAAAGCGAAGGTCCCTGCATCTATGGCCTTGGGCAAGCTCAGAAAGACGAAAAGGCTTTCTTTACTTGGTTAGATCAAGATTCCGAAAGCTATGAATTAAGAAGATTCGTCATCGGACATTCATGGGGAGGGCATAACGCTCTCATCGCCACAAGTCCTGCCTTTAAGGTCGAGAAGTGCGTTTCTTTAGCCGGTTTCACCCAACTTTCGAAGGAATACACCACCTTCATCAAAGGGAAATTCTTAAGAAAATTTGGCTTTTTGATGCATCTAGTCCTTGTCAATCAATTGGGGTCAAGCGGAGACGAATCCGTCATGAAGGTCTTAAAACGTACCAAGGCCAAGGTTCTTTATATCCAAGGAGATGCTGATGAAATGGTGCCCCCTGAGGTCGGTTATAAACCCTTGGAGAAAGAGTTCGGTTTAAATGGGAAAATCCGGTTTCTTATTATCCCCCATCGTGGCCATTACATTTTTAAGACGGCTGAAGCTGAGCAATATGTAAGCGAGATTCTTAAGAAAGGGATTACTTCTCCTAATGGTCCTGTGGGTCTTTCACTAGATTTAGATAAAGGCACGGAACTTGATTCGAAAACATGGGATGCAATATTCGACTTTTTAGGTCAGTAAGGGTATATTACATAGGCGTGCACTGGTGGCGGAATTGGTATACGCGCTAGTCTCAGGAGCTAGTCGGGAAACCGGTGTGAGTTCGAATCTCATCCAGTGCACCACCAATACAACCAAATGCGCTCGTAGCTCAGCTGGATAGAGTACAAGCCTCCGAAGCTTGGGGTCAGGCGTTCGAATCGCCTCGGGCGCACCAAAAAAAGATTGGCATCATATGTGATATGGTGCCTTTTCTTTACACGTAAATAAATAGACAAAAGTACATTAATAAACAAATGTCTAGAAAAATAACTTGTTATGTGCTCTAATTATTCAAGAACCATTTATGAAAGTAACTGATCGAAGATACATAAAGACTGAAGCCGTCATACGGAAGTGTTTGATCTCTTTGCTCAATGAAAAGGATTTTTCGGCTGTTCAAATAAGAGACTTAATTCAACTGGCAGATATTAACCGATCCACCTTTTACTTGCACTACAGGTCACTTGACGATATTTTAGGGGCTTTGGAAGACGAATTTGTGACTGGATTTTCAAGCATTCCTAGTTTTCATGGTTCCTTTTCTTTTACTACGGATTTTTTTAATTCGCTTGTCGAATGGGCTTATGCCAATCGAAAACTCACAAAAAGCGTTCTAACGCCATTTACGTCCCGTTTCAAAGAAAAACTGGATAATGCTGTGTTAGCATCTTTTTCGGTCTCTCTTCCTCTTGGCGGAAAACATTTTTGCGATGACAAATCGATTAGGCTTGTTTCCTTGACGGATGGAATTTTCTTAATTCTCAGATCTTGGTCAAATGATAATTTTCATTATGAAAAAAGCAAAATAGTTTCTTTGCTTAAGAGTTTTTCAGAGGCCGATGTTTATAAAGACTTCATTAATCGATAATAAAATTCAACCTCTTCGGCAATTTGAGTCTTGGACAGCTGCTCATCATCGCCATGGATCATTTCCATTTGGTCACGTTTAAGCTTCATCGGCGAGAAACGGTAGACTTTATCGGAAATGGCGCCATACCAGCGGGCATCAGCGGCGGCCGTCATCAAAAACGGTGTGACGATGGTTTCGTCTCCCCATGTTCCCACAATGGCTTCTTTGATCTTTTCATATCCGAGAGATTCTGTCGTTGAAATGGTGGAAGCGCCCCATTTATAACTATTGATGGGAACCATCTTGACTCCGTATTTTTTGGCTATTTTTTCGTATTTGGCTGTCACGGAGTCGATCGAATCATTCGGAAGCAAACGCAAATTCATTCCGATCATCGCCGAATCCGGAATGACGTTAGTGGCAGGGGAACCCTCCATTTGCGTTAAGGCGATGGTGGTTCTTACTAAGGCATTTAATTGGCCTCCGCTTTTCCTCGTCATCCTATTAAGCAATGGTTTGAAGAGCCAGAGGTTAGCAAAAATAACCCTATAGGCGAAAGTCGATTCTCTGCCTAGCGTGTCAAACATTTCCTTAACTGGTTTCGTAAGGTGAAATTGGAAAGGATGCTTTTCGATATCCACGGCGGTTCTGGCCAGCTTTCCTACCGGCGTATGGGGTCCCGGGGCTGAAGCGTGGCCACCTTCTCCATCGACATGGAATTCAATGGCGTAAGCCCCTTTCTCGGCGGTTCCAATGACCGCGATTGGGCGACTAACGCCGGGGAAGAAGCCACTGATGACGGCGCCTCCTTCATCGATGACCAAAAGAGGTTCTATTTTGTGTTCTTTGAGATAAGCAACGGCAAGTTTGGCAGAACCTCCGGCGATCTCTTCATCGCCCGCGAAGGCGAAATACATATCGTGTTCCGGAATGAATCCTTTTTCGAGAAGGAATTCGGCTCCAGAGAGGACGCCATTGAGGGTGCCTTTGGTATCGATTGTGCCTCGTCCCCAGAGAATACCGTTCTCAATTATTCCGGCAAAAGGGTCCTTTTTCCAGTTTTTCACATTGGCAGGGACAACATCGAAGTGGGCCATGAAGATGGAGGCTTTGGTCTTTTCCTCGCTTCTTCCTTTTAAATGGAAAAGAAGCTCGCGGGGTCCCAGTTCCTGAAATTCCGTTTTGGCATAAACCTGCGGGAAAAGGGTTTTCAAAAGGGCCTTGAGTTTGGCGAATTCGCTTTCATCTTCCAATTTTTTATTAACGTTTGAGACGGTTTTGCATCGAACGAGCGCCTGAAGGTTCGTCACCGCCTTTTCTTTATCGATCACGATGGGTTCTGCCTTTGTTCGTTCGATTTTTTTGGGGTGGAAAGCCAGCGCTCTCATCAGCACAACCAAAACCAAAACAAGCAACGCTGCTACGATTCCTAAAGCAATATATAAGCCCATCATGAGACTTTCTCCTTTGATTTTTGAAACTTCTCTACTATTACGCTTTTGGGCCAAACTTCAATAAAAGTATGATATTTCTCTTCTTTTCTGTGTTTATTTCCTCTCTTAATTAATCTATAATCCTTTAGCGCCCGTGTGGTGGAATTGGTAGACGCAAGGGACTCAAAATCCCTCGGATGTATAATCCATGCCGGTTCAATTCCGGCCACGGGCACCATGTATCGACTTAACCTCTTGGCAGTTTCAAGAGGTTTTGTTTTATAGACTCTCAACTTAAGGGTCTTGGAAACTGGCTTTTCCTGTAAAGAGTGGAGTTTCCTTCTTTGAAAAGCCCGAAATGCCAAATCTCAAAAAAGCGCTTTCGCGATTTCAAAATAGACAATCGTCCTTTGTCTCGATGAGTCCTATACTATTGATTGCTTTGTTTCTGGGAAGGTTCTAGAAGACTTGGCGATTTAAGCGAAAGTTGATGCTTCCTCGCCTGAATGTGTTAGTATCCATTGCCTTAAAATGAAAACCACAGAATTAACATTAAAACCCGAAATCCTAAAAGCCATCGATGAGATGGGCTACAAAGAACTTACCCCTGTTCAGGAAAAAGTCTTGCCTCTTTTGCTTGCAGGGAAAGACGTCGAAGCCGAAGCCCCAACCGGAACCGGGAAGACCGCTTGCTACAGTTTGCCTTTATTGAATGGGTTAACCCCCAATGGATTTGTATGTGGGCTTGTTATCTGCCCGACGCGCGAACTAGCGATTCAAGTCGTCAAAGAGATCGGGAAATACTCCAAGTATCTAAGCGCGATCAAGACCGTCGCAATTTACGGCGGACAAAATGCCAATTACCAGATCAAAGCCCTCAAGAATCTTCCTTCTATCGCGGTTGGAACTCCAGGACGCATTCTCGATTTGGTCGCAAGGAAGAGACTCGACTTGTCGCATGTGAATTACCTCGTTTTAGACGAGTGTGATGAAATGCTCGACATGGGTTTTATCCACGATATCGATAAGGTTATCTCCAATCTTAAGAGCGCTCACCAGACTTCCTTATTCAGCGCGACGATCTCCCCTGAGATCAAAAAGGTTTCCAAGAAATACCTAAGCCCTTCTTTCGCGGGGGTCAAGATCGAACGGGATTTGTCGCACCAGCATCAAATCGAGCAAAAATACGTGAAAGTGGCAGAAACCGAAAAAAAGGAAGCTATCGTCGCCCTTCTGAATTCCGTTACTTTCTCAAGAGCGTTTGTCTTCTGCCGGACCAAACACAAGGTCATGCAGATCGCCAAGATTCTGAAAGCCTCCACCAAACATTCCATTACTTCTTTGCAAGGCAACCTGTCGCAGAACAAGCGGGATCAGGCGATGCAGGATTTCCGTAACTTCAAGTGTGACGTCATGGTGGCCACCGATATCGCCGCTCGCGGCATCGACGTGAGCGATGTAGACGTCGTCGTGAATTACGACGTGCCAGAGCAAGACGAGTTCTATCTTCATCGCATTGGCCGGACCGGCCGGGTCGAAGCGAAGGGTACTTCCTATACCTTCTTAACTAAAGACCAAATGCCCCTCATCAATAAATACGAAGCCATGTCGAAGAATCCGCTGAGCGAATATGTCCTCAATAAAGAAGGGAATTCTATCATTATGAACAAGTATCTCGAATCGCTCGCCCCACTTTTAAAAGTGAGTAAAGACAAAGCGCTAGAAGAAATCCAAGAAGCCTGCAAAGAATATTCCGAAAAAGAAGGACGGACCGTCCTTCCGATCGAGATCGCCGCGATGATGCTGCTTCAACAAGCGAACAAACCTTTTGCCGAACCGGAAACCATGCCTTCGGAGCACCATAGTTTCGAAGAGAGAAAATTCACCGCGGGAAACGCTTTCGCAAGCGATGGGCAACGCTTTTTCATCAACATTGGAACGGCTGATGGACTTGATGAGAAACAGCTTTCAGCCTTTATTTGCCAATGCGTTCCTTCAATCAGCGAGTCGGATTTCACCGACATCTATCTCAAAGACACTTTCTCTTTTTTCACTATTGGCAAGAGCAAGGCCGAAGACGTTTTGCCCAAGATGGGCGATGCGCAATACCAAGGTAGAGAGATCCACGTTAAGATAGCCGAACCCCGTGATAGTTTCCAGGGGGGGCGGAAGCCTTATCAAAAGAAGAGTTTTGGCGGATATGGGGATGGCGGCCATTACAAAGGCGGATCTTCTGGAGAGCAATCTAAAGGCTACTCGCATGGTGCCCCGCATGGATCCTATTCCCATGGCGGCAATCATCATTCCTTTAATAAGCCTTCCAAGTATTAATTGCTTGCAATGACTGTTGGGGCTTCCTTGAAGGAAGCCTTTTTTGAAGAGGCCAATTTAAAAGAACGTAAAAAAGAAGCCGTTTTCTCGCTTACGGCTTTCGGAAACGCTCATCTTAAAAACGAAAGCGGAACCATGCGAGCCGATATTGTCTTTTCAAATCAGCAGCTGGGAACAATGCTTCGATCAAGTTTTCTTGCGGATGTGAGCAATCGGGAGGCTTTATTTTTCGGAGCTGATTAAAGTTTTTGGGCGCTTAATTCCAGTGCTTTTGGTTCCTAAGATATTTTGGCTTCTGAGATATTCGATTTCATCAATTAACGATTGCGTGGGCGCCAGCAAAGGCCTGCCTAATAGTCTTTCGGCCTGAGCGGTCGAAAAAAGCGGCTTGTCCTTGGTGATCTTAAGGCTATAAGAGGTATATAAGGGTTTTTCCTTGGACAAAGGCTGAAACGCTGAAATCAAAGGCAAAAACGTCCATGCAAAAAGACGGGGAATCCAAATGGGTTTTCTTCTCGCTCCGGTTTTTTCCATTGTCGTTAGGATGATATCTTTGATCGAAAGATACCCCCCTGAAACAAGGAAGGAACCGTTTTCTCCTTCATCCAATGCTTTGTCGATGATTTGGGCAACATCCCTTACGTCGCAAAAAGCATACCCGCCCGAAACATAGGCCGGAAGTTTGTTTTTTGCGATTTTTTGGATTAAAGTGCTGATCTCTCCGACTTTCCCATCCCCTGGTCCCATGATCCCCGCAGGAAAAACAACTGTTGTTTTTAAGCGGCCACAAGCGGTGCCTAGCACCAATTTAGTAGCGGCCTTTTTGCTTTTTTCGTAGGCTCCAAGCGTTTCATCGCTTGACGTCCAGACATCTTGTTCAGTAATAATCCCCGTGTGAAAAGGAATGGCATGAACGGAAGATACATAAACAAATCGGCTGGCCTTTCGCTCGAGAGCGGATTCAAGAACGTTTTTCGTCCCTTCGTAATTGACTTTCCAGACAATCGCTTTGTCCCGTTCGGAAATAGAAACGATCGCCGCCAAATGAACGATGGTATCCCCTTCTTCAATAAGAGTTTCGATCGATTTTTTATCTAAGACGTTTCCATAGGCAAAAGGAATCCTTTGCTCTTCGAATAGCCTGGCATCCTCTCCTGCTTTGACAAAAGCCAAAACATTCTTGCTTTCCTTATGCAATTGATGAATTAAGACCGATCCTAAGAAGCCGTTGGCTCCTGTTACGATTATTTTGCTCATGATTTTTGCCTATAATCATTGTATTGACGGATAAGTTATAACCAGCAAACAGGTATAGCCACATTATCTATTAATAGACATATTGTCTATAATAGTCGATATGGATCGTCGCGAAAGAAAAACTCAAGAAGCGATTAAAGAATCTTTGGTAACGCTAATCATCAAAGAGGGCTTTGAAAACGTGACCATTGGTGAAGCCATGAAGACTGCAGATTTGAATCGTTCGACTTTTTATCTTCATTATTCTTCTTTGAGCGAGGTGCTTTATTCCATCGAAAGTTCTTTGATTAGTGAATTATTGGCGATCACTCAGAAAAAGCAGCAAAACTTGCAATCGCTTCTTCTTGATGTGGCGGATTTTGCGGAAAAGGAGAAGGAACCCTTGAAGGCCGTTTTTCGATCAAGCCCTTCCCATTTTTCGCGAAAAGTAGAATTGGTTTTCACGCCGGTCATTGCTTCCTCGCCTTTTAGCGAAGGGAAAACGGAGGGTTCTGGTTTTGATTTTGTGGCTTCGTTCATTATCGAAGGCGGGATTGGGGTTTTTCGGAAATGGATTGAAAGCGATTGCCAGCTTTCGAAAAAAGAACTGCTGAAGGCTTTTGGTGACTTTTTCAAAATCGATTTGTAAAACAGAATAAAGAAAGCTCGCAAAAAGCCTTTCTATTTCGATTATTCTCTTTTTGACCTTGCAAAGTGCTATAAGAATAGTATGGCAATCATTGCAGCTTTTATGGTGCCGCACCCTCCGATCATCGTTCCCGAAATCGGGAAAGGATCGGAAAAAGAAATTTCCGCCACAACCAAAGCTTATGCGGAAGTGGCCGCCAAAATCGCGGAATTGAAGCCTGACACGATCATTATTTCCTCGCCTCATGCCGAAGCGTATTCGGATTACTTTCAGATTGCAGATGGCGATATCGGGATTGGTTCGTTCGCCCAGTTCGGAGCTCCGAATGTATCCTTCCGGGTTTTCTATGACCGTGAGCTTGTGAAAAGAATTACTTTTTTAGCCACAAGCGAATCCTTCCCAGCTGGAATCGAGGGGGAAAAAGAAAGATATCTCGATCATGGAACGATGGTTCCTTTGTATTTCATTCAACAGGAGATTCGCGATTTTAAAATCGTTCGTCTGGGCTTAAGCGGCTTACCGCTTCTTGATCATTACCGCATGGGTCAAATCATCAAAAAGGCCGTCGAGGATTTAGGTCGGAGAGCGGTCTTTGTAGCTTCGGGAGATTTATCGCATTGCCAAAAAACGGATGGCCCTTATGGCTTTAAGCCGGAAGGCCCCAAGTACGATGAGCAAATCATGAAGGTGATGGGTTCGGCTGATTTTGGGAGCCTTTTCACTTTTAATCAAGCTTTATTGAGCCAAGCCGAAGAATGCGGACATCGGAGTTTCGTCATTATGGCGGGGGCGCTCGATCGGACGGCGGTGGAGGCTTCTCCTCTTTCTCATGAAGCCACTTTTGGCGTGGGATACGGGATTGTTCAATACATCGTCAAAGAGCCCGACCCCTCAAGGGCTTTTGCGGACCTTTTTCTTTCGCGCGAAGCCATCATCGCTAAAGAGCAAGCCGAAAAGGCCGACCCGTATGTTCGTTTAGCGAAGTCTGCCATCCGCAGTTACATTACCTCGAAGCGTCATCTTGGGGTCGACCCCAATCTGATTTCCCCTTTGCGCAATACCAAGGCTGGCGTTTTCGTCTCGATTCATAAGTTTGGAGAACTCCGAGGCTGCATTGGCACCATCGCCCCTGAAAAGGATAGCGTTGCCGAAGAAATCATCGCCAATGGGATCGCGGCTGCCACTGAGGATCCTCGTTTCAATCCGATTACGGAAAGCGAGTTGCCTTATCTTGAGATTTCCGTTGACGTTCTGACGCCGCCGATTCCGATTCTTTCACCGGAAGATCTTAATCCGAAGGTTTATGGCGTTATCGTCGAAAGCGGAGACAAACGAGGGGTTCTTCTTCCTAATCTTGAAGGCGTGGACACCATTAAGGATCAACTCGACATCGCTAAACGCAAAGCCGGTATCGAAGGGGATGAGGATCTTCAACTTTATCGTTTCGAAGTCGTGAGACATCTATGAAATGCGATGTTTGTTTTCGGCATTGTTTACTTGTAGAGGGACAAAGCGGTTTTTGTCATGCCCGTGGTCTTAGGGATGGGAAAAACGTTTGTCTCAATTATGGATTGGCGACGTCTCTTGCCTTAGATCCCATCGAGAAAAAGCCATTAAAAGAATTTTATCCAGGGAGTTATATCCTTTCGTATGGCTCTTATGGGTGCAATCTCCGGTGCCCTTTTTGCCAAAACTATGAGATTTCCCAGTTTGATTTAAGCACTCAGACTGAGGTTGTATCGCCCGAAAAACTTGTCAAAACAGCATTGGATTTGAAAAAAGAGGGAAACATTGGGGTGGCGTTTACCTATAACGAGCCTCTCATTTCTTATGAATATGTTTATGATGTCAGCATTCTGGCCCATCAGGAAGGCCTCAAAACCGTTTTGGTCACAAACGGGACCGCTTCCGTTGAAATCCTTCAAAAGATTCTGCCGCATATCGACGCGATGAACATTGATCTCAAAGGTTTCTCGGAAGAGTTTTTCCGTTATATCGGAGGGGACTTCGCCATGGTCAAAGAATTCATTTCCTTGGCTCAAAGATCCTGCCATGTGGAGTTGACCACTTTGATTATTCCAGGGCACAACGATTCGGAGATCGATATGGCTAAGGAAGCCCAATGGATCGCTTCGCTTGATCCTCATATCCCTCTTCATATCACGAAGTACTTTCCTTGTTACAAGGAAATGGCTCCCGCCACTCCCGTTGCCGTTTTGTATAAACTTCAGAGCGTAGCCAAAAAGTATCTAACTTCTGTTTACGTTGGCAATGTTTAATAACGCGTCCGGCTTTTGTAGCCTTTTTTCGTGATGAGAAGTCGGGCCATCCGGATGTGGGGGTGGCCTTCTTCGTAAAAGACCTCGCCTGGGCCGGAGATGTGGTAGCCGCATTTCTCATAGAAACCTTTTTTCTCTAATTGGGCATCGAGAATAGCCCAGCGTCCTCCTAATTCTCGGATTTTGGTTTCCAAAAATTTAATAAGATAGGTTCCAACTTTGTGGCCCCGGTATTCTTTTTTGACTGCCACTCTTCCAATCCGATAAGTTTCAGGATCTTCTTCAAGGATTCGTCCTGTGGCAATAGGGGCCCCGTTCAGATAGATAACCAAATGCCAGGCAACTTTATCGGCTTCTTCGAATTCTTCTTTGTAGCCTTGTTCTTCGACAAAAACCTCTTGTCGAATATTTTTGGCATCCTCGTTTAAGCCGTGGGTAAATTTGGCGTCAATCATGAGGAAACTATAAACCGCTTTCGAAATAATTGGGGAAGAATATAATATTTCCCGTATGTCCTTGGATATCTTGAAACAACGTTTGAAATATCACTATAAAAAATATGGCGCGGTGGCCTTCGCGGTTTTGGGGACCGCTCTTCTTACGGCTCATGACGTCTTTACCATTATTTCTGACATCCTTAGCCATACGAGCCCAAACTTGGTCGATATATTCACCATATTATCTTCGATTCTCATTTTGGCGGCCTATCTTATGATCCTCATTGGCAATGTGGAAGGCACCAATTTGGCTTTGTCAGGACTTATGATGTTTGTTTTTTATATCGCTTGGTTCTTCGGCGAGAATTTTCTTTTCACTGGAATTGCGAATTTCACCGCTCTTTTCTCTGGCCGTTTGTTGACGTCCTTTCTCTTCGCGTTTATTTTTGGCTTTTTGATTTTGTCCCTAATCAGCGGCATTATGACCTACGTTAGGACCCGCCAATACCTTATGAACCGTTACTCCAAATATGAAGGGGTTCGGAACTGGTGTCTTGTCTTTATGATCTGCACCATCATCGAGGTTGGTTTGTTGCCGGTTTACAGTATTATCATGTCACAAAACCCAAATGTCGGTCTGGTGTTTTTGGAACCCTTAAGCGAAGCCGCCATGTCCGTGGCTTGCTACTTTACAATTCTTCGTCTCAAGAGCGAATATTGAGAAACGCTTCCCCCCTTTTCCGCGCACGTGATAAACTTCTTCTAACAAAGGAGAGTAGCGGTCAAATCCACCTCCGTCAGCACGCTAAGGCAACTTAGCCGGAAAGGATGGGCCAAACGCCTCGCGAGACCTTTGTCGCAAGTAACCCATAGCGGTGAGGTGGCAACATGTACGAGAACAAGACGATCGCCGATTCCCTTAAAGATCTTAATACGAATCCTGATGGCTTGTCTCAAGACGAGGTTAGAGCCCGCCAGGTTAAATATGGGCCTAACAAATTAACGGAAAAGAAACGCGAAAGCGCGCTTCTTATTTTCCTGTCCCAATTCCGCGATCCCATGGTCATCATTCTTTTCGGGGCGGCCATCATTTCCTTGATCCTCGGCATTTTGCACCCAGCCACTGGGACTTATAGCATTGAAGACTCCGCGGATGTCATCATCATCTTCGGCGTCGTGGTCTTGAATGCCACAATCGGAACGATTCAGGAAACCAAAGCCGAAAAAGCCTTGGATGCCTTGAAAAAACTCTCGTCTCCGACGGCTACCGTGCGTCGCGAGAATCAGATCAACGATATCAGAGCTGAAGAACTGGTGGTTGGCGATATCGTCATCCTCGAAGAAGGTCGGACCGTCCCTGCCGATTTGCGTTTGACCAAAGCCTTTTCGATGAAATGCGATGAATCGTCTCTCACCGGAGAATCGGTGCCGGTTGAGAAAAACCCGGCTATCGTTTTTACGGATGAAGTCGGAGTGGGGGATCGTGTCAACGTGGCCTATATGTCCACGCCTGTCGTCTATGGAAGAGGCGAAGGCGCCGTCATCGGAACGGGCATGAACACCGAAATCGGACGCATCGCCAATATGCTCTCAGGCGAAGCCGAAGAGCAGACTCCTCTTCAGAAAAAGCTGGAACAACTTTCGAAATTTCTGGGTTATCTGACGATTGCGATCGTCGTTTTGATGCTAGGCGTGTCCTTTATTTATGATGCCGTGAGAGGCACTTTCGTCGAGCAGTGGAGCGATGACCTTTTGGATGCCGTCGGCCTTGCGGTCGCAGCCATTCCGGAAGGGTTGCCTGCCGTTGTCACCATCGTTTTGGCGATGGGCATGCAAAAAATGATCAAGGTCAACACGATCGTGCGACGCTTAGCCTCGGTTGAGACCTTGGGTGCGGTTTCCGTTGTCTGTTCCGACAAGACCGGAACCTTGACTCAAAACAAGATGACGGTAGTGGAAGCTTATGAGAATGGTCACACCTACGAAAAAGCCGATTTCAAAAAAGAAAATCTCGAAATCTTAGGCGAAGGCATGGCTTTATGCAACGATGCCTCCATCGAGAATGGCGTTTATGGGGATCCGACCGAACTCGCTCTGATCTATTTCGCCAACGATGGCCTTGGCATGTCCAAGAGCCAACTCGAAAACAATGCCCCTCGTCAAGATGAGCTTCCTTTTGACGCGGTGAGAAAAATGATGTCAACCCGCAATATCAAAAACGGAAAATCCATCATTTACACCAAAGGCGCCTTGGACCGCATTCTCAAGAAATGCCCTTCCGTTTTGATTAACGGGCAAGTCGTTCCTTTGACCGATGACGGCATGAAACAAATCAACGACGCGGCCGCCGCCATGGCTTCCAAGGCCCTCCGGGTTTTGGCGTTGGCCTATAAAGAGGCCGACGTCCTTAAAGAAGAAGATTTGGTCTTTGTGGGCTTCGTTGGCATGGTGGATCCGCCGCGTCCTGCCGCTAAACCAGCCGTCGAAACGTTTAAAGAAGCTGGAATTACCACGATAATGATTACCGGAGACCATAAAGACACGGCCTACGCCATCGCCCTGGATCTTGGAATTGCCTCTTCGCCTGATCAAGTCATGTCCGGCGACCAAATCGACGTCTGCACGCCCGAAGAGCTTCGAGAAAAGGTGAAAACCATTCGTGTTTTCGCCCGTGTCTCGCCTGAAAATAAAGTTCAGATCGTGAAAGCGGTAAAGGCCAATGGGGATATCGCGGCCATGACGGGAGATGGGGTCAATGACGCGCCTTCTCTTAAAGCGGCCGACATTGGCATTGCCATGGGCATCACCGGAACCGATGTTGCCAAAGGGGCTTCCGACATGGTTCTTACCGATGACAATTTCGCCTCTATTGAAAAGGCGGTGGAAGAAGGGCGTGGCATCTACGCTAACATCCGGAAAACCATTCTTTTCCTCATCTCCAGCAACATCGGCGAAGTCATTTGCATGTTCTTGGCGATCGCGCTTGGCTTCCCTGCCCCTCTCATCGCGATCCATCTTCTTTGGGTCAACCTTATTACGGATTCTTTGCCTGCTGTGGCGTTAGGCGCGGACAAGAAACCTGCCAACATCATGAAGGACAAGCCGCGGGATCCTAAAGAATCGCTTTTCGCCCATGGCGGATATGCACTTATCTTCGGCTATGGGGCCCTGATTGGTCTTGTGACTTTGGTTGCCTTCTTGTTTGACCCGTGGACCAAGGGCATCTTCGACATTAGCGCCATCAACGATTATTTCAGCTTGAAAAACAGTGGTGGCATATATGAAAACCTCGAAAGAGCTCGTTCAATGGCCTTCTGCGTATTAAGTTTCGCTGAACTCTTTCACATGTTGGGAATGACGGATACGAGACGTTCTTTCATTCACGTTTTCCAAGATCCAAATGCCTTATTGTGGGTGGCTTTCTTTGTCGGCATGGCTCTTCAAATCGGAGTCATTGTGATTCCAGGCCTTAATGCCTTCTTCTCGGTGTATGAGATGGATTGGCAGGAATGGCTCTTCGTCTTTGCGATGGCCGTCATGCCATTAGTGCTTCACGAGATCATCGTTTTTGCTCAATGCCTTAGGGCAAAACGAGCTTCGAAAACAGGCGCTTGAATTCGCTTGTAGAGAAATTGTCATTGGGCTATATTAATGGGGCTGCCGCCTTAGCTCAATTGGCAGAGCAACTGAATCGTAATCAGTAGGTTGGCGGTTCAATTCCGTTAGGCGGCACCATAAAAAACAAACACTCGAATTTCTCGGGTGTTTTATTTTTCTCGGATATCATAGCAAAGGCTTGTCCAACTTGGCAGAATCGAGCACCGTATTTTCGCATTTCGTTGGCTCCAGTGGTTTAATCGGGGCATTCTGGATTGCCTCTCATGTTTGCGACGTCAAAACAAAATAAGGTTTATTGAAGGCAGAACAGACACGGAGTTTTTCTTTGCTTCTCAGCAGCGAAATAGCGAGAACGCTGAATTTTGTGAGTCCTTTTCGCTAGAAAATAATATAATATCATTTATTCGTTTAGGGTATTTAAGTGAATACTCATCAAAATTGAAAAGGAATCGTCATCCATGAAGAAAAAACATTGGCCGGACTGGATTGCTTCTTTTGTCTCTTTTTGGCGAAACCATGCGGTTTTGGCCGATATCGTGTTGGCATTGCTTTTTGCCTTTATCACATGTCTTGTGGCCAGCACCAGCCTTTCGCCTTTATATCCGGAAACCAACTACGACGGCCAAAACGGGGACTCGAATTTCTATCGCTATTGTGCCTACCTTTGGCTTCATGGCAAAACGCCCTACCTTGATTTCTATGACCATAAAGGCATTTACCACCTTTTGCTCAATGTTTTAGGATTGCTGATCGGCGGGCGATACGGGATTTGGCTCTTGGAGATTGTATGGTCCTTTTTTAATTTGCTTATTTTGGCTCGATGCGTTCGTCTTTTGAAAGGCAACGATATTCAGTGGCGTATTCTTCTGTATGGGTTATATTTGTTGCTTTTTTCACTCGTAAGCCAAGGGAACAACGAGGCAGAATGGGTTCTGCCCTTCGTTAATCTTGCCTTGTTTGGCTATCTCAATGGAATCAAGAAAAAGGACTCCCATTATTTTTTGCTGGGTTCGTTCTTTATGGGGTTGGAAGTTGGTCTTGCTTTCAATTCACGGCCCATTGATGCTTTATGGGGTGGTGTTTCCGCATTGTATTTTGTGATATATAGCACCAAAAATAAGCGCTTCTGGGACTTATTATGGAATGCGCTCACTGCCATCGTTGGCTGCGCGATCCCCTTTGCCATTTTCTATCCGATGGCGATTCAAGGCGGTTACCTCAACCAAATGGTCTATGCCATTTTCCTCCAAAGCGGCCATTATCTTTTGAGAAACATCACTGGCACTGTTTTCATTTATATCTTTAATCGCGCCCTCGTGGTCGTGGCAGTGGCCTATTATTGCTTTTCCTATCATTTCATGAAGAAAAACATGCCTGCCGAAAAAGAACTCAATTTTTATTTCTTGTTTCTTGGGCTGGCTTCCTCGTTGATTTATTTCTTTGCTCTTGGCTATTTCACTTATTTTTTGTCTGGTTTTGGGTTTATTTGCCTCGATTTGATTTATTCGATTTCGGCTTTTCCGCCTCTCAAAAAAATCGATTTAAGGAAACTTCTTACTTATGCTGTTTTGACGGCCTCCGTCGTTTACAACGCCATCTTGGTGACTGGCTACTATACCTTTGGAGTTTATGACTTTTCCTACCAGGAAAGCAAACGAATCAAAGAAGATGTTTTGGCAATTCCAGAAGAAGACCGAAAAACGGCCGGAAAAGTATTCGCCATCGATCTCGGGACTGCCATATACCTCGATGGGGATATCGTTGTGAATGAACGTTTCCTTTGCTTCACTTCTTGGTTCTCTAACGATAACGACAATGTGACCCCAGAGGTCATAAGTTACATCTCAGGTGAGATTTCGGGAGTGGCAAAGCCCAAGTGGCTTCTTATCCCCGCTCAAAATCCGAATGTTAAATTTAATGATGCGATTGACAAGTACTATGTGTTTTATTCAAGGCCAAACGACACTTTTGCGATTTATGAGGCGAAGAATTGCCAATCAACTTCATGCGGATAACTTTTTTGAAAACACATTCAGGGAACAGTCATCGATGCTAGGGTTTCGGTTTTAGGTGAAAATAAAACTCAACATTTTGGTTAAAAGATAGTATCTTACCAAAGGGAATAACTTATGGTTGATCTTGTCATCGTGGGGGCCTGTCCAGCGGGTATTTTTACCGCGCTAGAAATGCTCAGGAACGGAACAAAAAAGAAAATCCTGATGGTCGAAAAGGGACAGCCGCTCGAAAAACGGAAATGTCCCAAAGCCATGGCAGGGCACTGCCTAAACTGCAATCCGTGCGCCATTACGGCAGGTTTTAGCGGAGCTGGCGCTTTCTCGGATGGTAAGCTTTCGCTCAGCACATCCGTTGGTGGAGAACTCCCGGAATTATTGGGGGTTAAAGCCACTAAAGATCTTATTGACTATACGGATAAGATTTATCTCGAATTCGGGGCTGACAGCCGTGTCGAAGGCATCGATTCGAAAGACGAATTCAAAGAAATCAAGCGGCGGGCCATTGAGGCAGGCCTTCAACTCGTGGACGATCCCATTCGTCATCTTGGAACCGAAAAGGCCCAAGCCTTATATTTGGAAATCGAGCATTATTTGACTTCGCATGGGGTCGAAATCATGTATGGATACGAATGCAACGATCTAATCCTCGACGACAAAAAATGCACCGGCGTCGTTCTTCACAAAACGGGGGATGGGGAAGAGACTCGGGTTGAGGCCAAAGACGTGGTTATCGCCGCTGGTCGCCGGGGCGCCGATTGGCTGGAGAAGATTTGCACAAAATACGATATATTCCATAAGCCAGGACCAGTCGACATCGGAGTTAGGGTTGAGGTTCGCAACGAGGTCATGGAGCAGCTCAATAAAGTTCTTTATGAAGCCAAACTGATCGGATATCCAAACCCGTTCAAGGACAAGGTTCGAACTTTTTGCCAGAACCCCGGCGGTTTTGTGAGCCAAGAGAATTACGATGGCGATCTCGCCGTTGTCAATGGCCATTCCTTTAAAGAAAAGAAGAGTGACAACACGAACGTTTCAATTCTGTGCAGCCACAACTTCATGGAACCGTTCCATGAGCCGATTCTTTATGCGCAAAGGGTTGGCGAATTAGCCAATATGCTAGGAACCGGACATATTCTTGTTCAGCGTTTTGGCGACATTCTCGATGGCAAGAGAACTTGGCAAAAAGAACTTCTTCGTTCGAATGTCGTTCCGACTTTGCCCGATGCCGTTGCGGGGGATATCACCGCTGCCATGCCTTATCGAACGATGACGGATATCATTGAGTTCACGAAAGCAATGGATCATGTGGTTCCTGGGTTTGCTTCCGAAGAAACGCTTTTCTATTCGCCAGAGATCAAGTTTTATAGCAACAAAATCAAGATGGATGACAAACTTGTCACGAATGTGGAACACCTCTATTGCTTAGGCGATAGCAGTGGTTGGACACGGGGCTTGATGATGGCTTCATGCATGGGCGTAGCCTGTGGTCGCCAGCTGATTTAAAACGAATCAGGCTTTGGAGGAACTATTCTCTAAAACCTTTTTCTTTTCTTCTTTTTTCCGGAAGAAGATTCCTAGACAACCCAACGAAATGGTAGCGGGGATCGAGACATAGAAGGCAACTTGTCCTATTTTGTAGGCTTTTGATCCCACGAAATCGACATTTACGGTGTATGTTCCTTTAACCATCTTGAAGGCGACTAGGCCGTCCACGTTTTCTCCGTTTTCAGTAGAAACGGAGCCAGTTGAAGAAGCCAAAGTTATGGCATACCCATCGTAATAAAACTGAGGGATTTGAACATAAGCTTGATCGGAGGAAACATTAATCGTGAAAACGGCTTTAGGCGTGTTTACGCTCACGACCGACACCGAGCCATGGCCATCGAGCAAGGCCGGAGTCAAATAGGTGCTTCCTCTTGGGAAAGTGCTTCCCGAATTAAGTTGATCCCGTACTTTGTAGTAAAGAGAATTCGAATACTCCGATTTGTAGTTAAAATCATAGAAAACGTTAAGAGCATATTCGTTTTCCACTCCAACCGAATTAACAGACGAGGTTAAATTTTTGTCGACGACGGTGTAAATAGTGTTTCCGTTATTGGCCCAAGCCATTCTTTTGTCAACAGGGGCCTGATCAATGACAAGGAGCAAAGAAGAGATAAAAGCCAATGATAGAATAGCGGTTCGTTTTCCTCGTGCCCACGAAGCCAAAGGCATGGCAAGAAAATAGGCCATAAAACCAATAATGGCATACAACCTGAAGGGGAATTGAATTTCATAAAGGATTGAAGGAGCGATATGCCAAGCCCAAGTGGTTCCTAATAAAAGAGCGCAAGCCACAATAATGCCTACCGCCATATAAATATCGGGATTGGTGAATGTTTTGCGGACATTAAAACGAGTGGGAAGTTCATCACAAGGGTCAACGAAATCAAAGGTCACATAGAGATAGGCCAAATAGAAGACCCCGAGAGCGCAAAAGATTTCAGGCCGCTCCCAAGCGAGGTAAATGAAGGAAAGCAAAAAAGTCGTCAAAAAACAGAATAAAGGCCGCCAAGGGCTAAGTTTACGATTTTGTCGCAAAAAGTAATCAGCGATAATGGTTCCCACGCAAGATATCACGAAAAAAGCCAAGGACAACGCCCAGGATAAAGCGGAATCGTTCGTGGCCTTCCACCCCCAAGTGCCCACTACTTTAGCAAGCCAATCGAAATTCAGAATGCCGCAATAACCCCAATTTGCTTCCTGCGCTTTAATCAGCGCCAGCATATTTGTTCCCATCAAAATGGGATTGGTTAAACGATAATATCCTGATGTGCTCGCAAAAAGCATTGGGAAAAAATAGAAAGATACAAAACCAAAAATAAGCAAAACAGAAATTGAAAGATAGACCCAGTTTTGCCACTGGCGGAGGATTTTTACTAATTTCATTGTATTGGCAACGATATAAACAACAGCAACGATCGCAGTCATCATGGCAGTAAGAGGGTGGCAAAGGATTAGACAAGACATTCCGATAACCAAACAAATATAAGGAGACACTCGTGGGCTTTTCTCATGAAGAATCCGATATAAGCCATAAAAAACGATAGGAATCAAGCCAACAGCGATGCCTTCGCAATAAGCCGCTCGGTATAAAAAATCGACTAAACGGTAAGGGAAAAAACAAAAAGCGATGCCAAATAAAGTGGATATCTGCGAAGATTTCGTAATCTGTTTTGCAAGGAGATAAATAAAAATTCCAGAGACAAAAACACTGATTACCGTCACAATTTTCATACTCGTAATGATGGTGGCTCCGGCCCATTCAAACATCAAAGCGAAAATCACGGTAAGATAATGGGCAAAAGGGCCATAAAAAAGATAGATATTTTCGCCATAATAGGAACTAATAATGTGCGATGTTGTCATCCCTGAGAAACCATTTTTAAATCCATAATAAAGGTCATACATGTAGGTAAGATGCCAAATCATGTCATCTCCGGTAGGGATGCCATCGCGAAAATATATGGCAAAAGGAAGTACCGACGAAACAAAGATTAAGATAAATGGAAGTATTTTTCGGAAATAATAGAAGAGGCTTTTTTTACTGAGCATCGCGAGAATTATAAAATCATAGTCCCGCAAAGTAAAAGCCAAATTACGTTTTTGACTTTTTTCTATTTATATGGATCTATTTGTTCATTCTCAAATCTTTTAAAGGTCGTTTTTGATTTTATCTTGTTTGAAAAAAGAAACTTTTCTAAAAAATCTTTACGGTTTAGGACAATGTTTCTATGATTAACTCATGATGAAAGAAAAATTGGCCAAGAAGCCTTGGATTAAGGTTTTGTTGGAATGCAGTATTATTTTTTTGGCGATTCTTTTTGTCGAGGTTTTTGTATTCAACTACAAATGTTATTCCAACCCCGGAATCGAAAAAGATTACGACGATACTTCTTTGTCCCTTTCCGGAGTAAGCAAAAAGAACGCAACCGAAAATTATTATGTTGCCGACTCCAGCGCCCCAGCCGTAACTATTTCTAATTTAGGGAGTGTTCAGGTCAAGTCATTGTATTTTGATTGCGATTTTTCGGATTCCTCTTTTTATGAATTTGAAGCCACAGTTATTTCTACCAAAGCGAATACCGGCGAAAGCGAGACCCTTTCTCAGTCTTTTGAAGTGGTTAAAGCAGATGAGCAAACCAAATATCTTCAGACCAGCTTCAGCAGCCCCTCATCGGCCATCTCAATTAAGATTTATCAAGCAGGAAATGGCGAAACGATTTTAGGAAGCAACCTTTGGATAAGGAGTCTCTCGCTTAATAAGCGCCTTCCGTTTAATTTTTCGATGATTCGGATATTGGCCTTAGCGGTTCCAGCTTACTTAATTTATCTTTTTGTCTATCTTTTCATTCATCGAGAAACTATCTTTCATAAAATCACTTTTCAATCGATTATTCGCTCTTGTTTTTATGTCGCTTCTTTTGGGCTTATTCTTGTTCTCTTTTGGGTTTTTGGTGGTTTCGAAAACGGGTTTCTTCAAAATTCGGGTAGCCAAATCTCTCAAGAATTGGTGGATTCCTTTTTGGCGGGGCGCGTTTCTCTTTCGGCTATTCCCTCTCCGTCTTTGGTGGCCTTGCCTAACCCCTATGACCCCTCTTCAAGGGCAGGGGTTTATTTTCTTTGGGATCATCTTCTTTATAAAGGAAACTATTTTTCTTATTACGGCGTGACTCCGGTCTTTTTGTTCTTTCTTCCTCTTCACGTTCTGACAGGTCAATACGTTTACGATGCCTATGGCGTTCTTATTTTCTCTTTGGTTGCCGATATTTTCATGGCGTTAAGTTGGCGTCGTCTTCTCAAGGCTTTTTTTCATGAAAACGAGATTCCTCTTTTCCTTGAAATAGGAGGTTTTGCCATCCTTTATTTTTGTTCTGGCATTTTGACAAATCTTGAACGTCCTTATTTTTACGAATGTGCGACATCGTCTGCTTTTATGTGCATGATGATAGGTCTTTTTCATCTTTCTTCATCCGGTATTTTTGATCGATATGAGGCCAAGAAACAAATAAATTTGTTCTATCTGTTTTTTGCCTCATTTTGGTTCGGCCTTGCCGTTTTGGCCAGGGCAACCATGGCTCTTTATGTCATCGCATTCCTGATTTGGATAGCTTATTTTTATTATAAAAACCACGTTTTTTTCTTAAAAAAGGATACATGGCTTTATTGGATTCTCGGTTTGCTTCCCCTTTTTGTTTTTGGAATATTTCAGTGTGTTTATAATTATCTTCGTTTCGGGAACCCTCTTGATTTCGGAATAGAATATTCTTTAACCATTGCCGATTTTCTTCATATGCCTTTCTCTTTTACGAATGTTTTGACTTCGCTTTGGAATTTCTTTTTTGCGCTTCCGCGGATACAAAGCGATTATTTCTTTTTGGCTGGGACTAACGTTAGATTCGGGAATGCCTTTTATTTCTTTGAAACAGGTGCGACCTATGGCCTTTTTGCAAGGTTTCCGCTTCTTTTTGGGATTTTTGTTTCCCCCTTTGCCAAAAAAATGGGGTGGAAAGATAGAATCAAAGATATGCTTTTTTTCTATTTTCCTTGCGTCATTGTTCCGGTGATTCTCGTGATACTAACCTGGCAAAGCGGATATGCCACGCGTTACTATTCTGATTTTGCTTGGATTATGGTAATTTATGGCTTATTCCTTTTCTTCAATTTCTATTTGCAGAAAAAGAGCGGGTCTGATTCTTTGCTCCATGAAAAATGGCTTGCCATAATTTTCATATCTTCTTTCTTGTTTGCTGTTATCAGCAACTTAGGACTTGTTAATCTTTATACTCCGGAAATAACTCAATTCATCGGAACTCGTGACTGGACGTATACTATGCGTTGGTTGAAAGCGGGTCGCGATTTAACTTTTTGGAGGTAAAAATGGGAATTCTCTACATCGTCGTGCCTTCTTATGATGAGGAGGCGTGCCTTCTAGACTCCGCCACCCAACTTCAGGCGAAACTTCGTAGTCTGATCAAAAAAGGAGTTTGCTCCCCCGAAAGCAAGATTGTTTTCGTCGATGATGGTTCCAAAGACAAAACTTGGAGCATTATTTCTTCGCTTCATGACAAAGATGCCCTTTTCCAAGGGCTTAAGCTCAGTCGAAACGAGGGACACCAATATGCTTGCATGGCGGGTCTTGCTTATGCTGCCGACAACGCCGATGCGGCCATCACCATTGATGCCGACTTACAAGACGACATCAACGCTATCGATACCATGGTTCTTGATTTCAACCAAGGAATTGATGTGGTCTATGGGGTCAGAACTTCACGCAAGTCCGATACCTTTTTCAAGCGATTCACCGCAGAAGGGTATTACAAAGTCATGGGAAAGATGGGAGTGGAAATTGTCAATAATCACGCCGATTTCCGCTTGATGAGCAAACGTGCCCTAAAGGCTTTGTTGTCTTTTAACGAGGGCAATTTGTTTTTGCGAGGCATCGTTCCTCTTGTGGGTTATGAATCGGCGACTGTTGGATACTCGCGAAAAGAAAGAACAGCAGGGAAGAGCCATTATCCTTTAAAGAAAATGCTTGCCCTGGCCTGGAATGGAATAACTTCCTTTTCGGTGATGCCTTTGTCCTTTATTCCCAAAGCCGGCGGCGTTTTAATGATTCTGTCCTCGCTTGCCATGGTTGTTTTCGGAATTCTGTTTGGAATTGGGACATTGCCTTATCGGGATCTACCCTTCATTTTGGGATCTATTTTCTTGGCGACGGGATTGATTTTGGTCATGATGGGCATCCTCGGCGAATATATTGGCAAAATAAACATAGAAGCCAAGCATCGTCCTCATTACTTCATTGAAGAAATATTAAAATGATTTGCCGTTTCTGCTTGCCTCAAAGGAAGCCCCTATCTATAATATGCTTCGCGGCTTAATCGCCGCGCCGTGCCCATGGGTACTTAGCTCAGCTGGGAGAGCGTCTGTTTGACGTACAGAAGGTCAGGAGTTCGATCCTCTTAGTACCCACCAAATGTCTTGAAACCCCGATAGCATCGGGGTTTTTGTTTTGCTTGCGTATCAAAAGCGTATCAAAAGCGTATCAAAAAAATATAAGGCTCAGATTTTAATCTCCTTGGCCAGCTTCTTCGACGTCTCCTCCTTCGAGTGGAAATAGACGTCAAGGGTCACGCCGAGGGAATCCCTTCCGAGCCTCGCCGAGATGGCCTTGAGCTCGTCCATCGACCCGCCTTTGGCCTGCTCGAGGAGCCAGGTGTTGTTCGTGTGCCTGATCTCGTGGATCTTCAGCCTCGGGAGCTTGGCCATCCCGGTGTGCCCGTCGAAGACGCGCCTGACGGTGGTCCTCCCGATGGGGGCCTGACCGCCGAAGAAGACGAACGACTCGGGCTTTGGCGCATACGCCTTTTTCAGATCCGCGAACTGCGACGCCATCTCCTCGGAGATGAAGATCCTCCGAAAACCCGCCTTGGTTTTCGGGGTCATGAACATGACGCCACCCGTGCCGCATTTCGGGGCGCACGTCCTTGAGATGCTGACCGATCGCCCTTGGATGTCGATGTCCCGCCATTCCAAGCCGAGCGCCTCCCCGATCCGGCATCCGGAGAAGAAAAGCCATTGGAAAAGCACGATGAACCTGTCGTTTGGGTCGAAAGTCCCGATGAACTTCCTGTATTCCTCGATCGACCAGGTCTTGGGTTCGGGGGAGGGCGGCACCTCCCGCTTGACGGTCTCGAACTGCGTCCTGGCGAGCCTGAGCTCGTCCATCGAGATGAAACCCATGTTGAAGGCGTATTCGGACATCCTCGTGAGATCTCTGAACACCCTATTGCCCAGGTCGGGGTGCTTAGAGGATTCCCGGAGCAGCCACGCCCTGAAAAGGGAAAGCTCCTTCGACGTGAAGGAGGAGGCGACGCTTTTCCCTTTGAAATAGCGCCCCGGCCATCTCGTCAGGAGAAGCCTTTCGCTGTGGGCGCTCGTGGGCTTGAGCTTTGATGACTCGTGGCTCATATATGTATCTATGAGACAGCTGAAAGAGGACTCGTCAGGCGAATAGCCGTTGCTTTCGATAAAAACCTCTTTCGCCCTGTCGGAATCCGCCTCGGCTTCTTTCCTACTGCCGTAGCCACGTCTTTGAAAATGCCTCCGTGAACCATCTGGCATTCTCAGAGTCGTGTCGATCATCCATTTTTTGCTAGACCGAGGGTCTTTCTTCACCGATGAATTCATTTTTTGCCTCCTCTTTGCCCTTTTTCCGTATCTTCAAGATATCAGGTTTCTGCTTTCGCGCTCTCTTCCCGTGCCTTGATGAATTCCTCCAGGTTAGAATACCACCCGATCGCGGCACAGACGAAGTCGCAGGGGACCTCGGCTTCGATGGATATCTCCGCAATGGTCATTTTCCTTTTGAAAAGGGCGCTGATTATGTAACCTAGCGGGAGAAGCTCTCGGTAGGACGCAATGGTCGCCTTCCGCTCGGCGTCGTAGACCTCTTTACCCGACGAATCGATTCTGTACAAAGCCTCTTGGGAGAGATGGCATCTCTCATGCGAGAGGATTTCAAGTTTCTTTGCGTTCGTGCCGATCTCGCCCTTGTTCAGGAGGATTGCAGAGATGCCTTCGGACTTAACGCAGGCGCCATCGACCCCGCTCGGAAGCGATTCCGTGGTTCTTTCTTTGATGCCTTCATGAAGAACGATTCCTTCGTATCCCTCGAGTCTTGTCATGATTTGCCCTCCCGCGCGATAAGCGAATAAACCGATGCTGCGTCATCAAAAAAGCAAGCCAATCCATTTCTTTCTTTTTAGCGCAATTATTCTACTTCGTGTTTCCGTTGACTTCGTGGGGCAATCTTCCAACCGAAAGCCATGCTTAGTTTCGAGTTCGCTTGGCTATCAAGCATTGACTGAGCGCTTCCGATTTTGGTTATCGGCATTTAATCCTGCGCAATGGGCATTATGAAAAAACCCTCAGAACGAGGGTTTGTTGTTTGGCGGCGGAATCATTCTTTCTTTATGACGGTCTTTTCGCCGTTTTCTTTCGTCTGATCCCCGAATTTGGAAAACGTGTTTATTGCCGGAAGTATGAGCGGCGGGAATCCGCCCAGCGACGACACGCTCGAAACAAGCGAGCGAAGGTATGGGTAAACTATCGCCAATGTGTTGTTTCTCATGAGGAAAAGCGATTTGTCGCTTTTTTCAAAACCGGGAAGCTCGAAGATGCCCGCTTCGGTCGCCTCAAGCGAGAAAGGGAACTTGTCCCCGCCGGGTATCGAGACGCTTATCGTCACTTTTCCGATGTCGTCGCTTAGTTTCTCAAAACTTTGGGTGACTTTCGGTTCGAGAGGCCAATCTGGTTTGCCGTTTTTTTCGAATTTGAATTCTTTGCTTTTGGAGAAAGAAAACCCCTCGGTGTAGACGCTTACTATCTTCATGACCGGGTTTTTGTTACTTTTCATGTTTTTCATGCCGTCCCGCATTTGTCTAAACCGCCATTCTTGAATGTCGTATGTTTCGATCTGATCGGAATTAGCGGATCTTTTATTTCGGTCAGATATGAATCAATACTTGAAGTTATGATGCAATGCCAATCAAGATTGAAGGAAAGAGACAGTTGAGCAGCAGATTTTTTTAAAGCAGACTTCGCTTTTTCCGCTTCGCCTTTCGTAATTAGGCCCTCATTCATCGAGAGCAGTCTGATAAAAGAGTCAGGTTCGGAAACGAGCCTCAGGGAAGTGTCAATGCTTTTGTCCTGTATTGCGCCATTTTCGTAGCGGGTTATGGTTTTCTCGCCAAGGCCCAAAAGGCGCGACAGGCAAGAGGCGGAGACCCCATACCTTTCCCTCATCGCCCTGATCTCGACGCCGGACAAAAGCCCGGCGGCCTTCTTGTAGGCTTCAAAAGCGGCGACTTGGTTTGCAACCGCGATATCCTCGACTTCTATCTCATTGCCGCATTCCGAGCAATAACAAAGGGTCACGGGGACGTTGACGATCGTGCCTTTGACGTTCACGTCCTCGTTCTGAGTCGTAGTCCGGTATTGCACTTCTTTCGTGCAATATGGGCAGAACTCCTTTTTTTCTTCCATTGTTTTCCTCCTTGGCGGCCTATCGTTTAGAACTTATCCTCATGGAACGACTCAACGGTTATGGACTCTGGCGACACCGAGGATATCTTTATATAGATGTCGACGCTGAGGCTGATGCAGTGGTAATGATGATGGAAAATCCATTTGTGGGCTGGGAATTTAGGGTTTTGGCTTTCGTCGTTTTCCTTCCTGCATTCCCCTTCGGACAGATTTTCGACGATGTCTTTGGCGTCTTCGACCGTAATTCCTATCGCGTCCATGAAGGCGAACGGATCTTTATCCGGCTCCTTGTGCCTTGGGATGAAGCTGATCTTTTTCGGGCTACGGAGCCTATGGATGAGCTCGCCTAGCGATTTCGCCTCATCCATGGTTTTCTCCCGAGAGCGATTTGATCAGCGCATATGTTGATAAAGTATCATTTGATACCAAAAGACTATACGGCGTATTATTTATACTGTCAATATGAATGCCCTTGATCATATCCTATTGCCTATGAATGTATCTTAGTATAGTTAAATGCTACCAATAAACATAATGATAAATAGTATATATAGTCAATAAGCCTTGATTATTATGTGTTTACCAAATCCGCTTGGTATCTTTTGCGAAATATTAAATCAAGACGAATTGACTTCGATTTCCCTGTCCTCAGCCGTGTAATCGTAGTTTGCGGTGGAATCCGTGCTATCGTTCCAAGTCGACGGGCTTGAGAACCAAGCCTGTTTGCTATCTAAAGCGGAAAATTACTTTCGTTGCATTGGCGGTATTTATAAAGTTTTTTGGGATGATTGCGAATTTGTCGTTAACTAATTTTTTCTCATAAACAGAAGCAAAACCAGGTGGCAAAAATTCCATCGTTCGTGCCGAGATATAAGCTGCGCTAAGAAAATCTTTTTTATTCTTGTTTTCCAAGATTCAAACGAAAATAGGCATTCCTATCAAACGCAAATTAAAAATTACGCAAGTTTCCATTTCAAAGATTAGAAACAATTTAAAAATTAAAGACTGCTATTTGAGAGTGCGGAAGCAAACTCGTCCGGCTTCATTATTTTGGCATCAGCCTTTTCGAGTATTTTCATTATCAACATCAAGTCCTCGCTGTTTTCATTCGAGTCAGAATCCGGAATAACAATGATCAGTTTTCGGGAATCGCCAGCAAAATAAGTTGAATTGAAGTACCATTCTTTCGCACTGCCAATTTTGTTACTATCGCCGCTTCCGAAAGTGTTCAAAACCTTAACAAAAACATAATTTTTAATAATATAGTCGAAACGTAATTTTTCGCCAAACGTCATCTCATTTGTTTTGGCAGTTTCCTTGTATTCTTTTCCAGACTTTCTTAAAATATCACTCAGCTGGAGTTTCATTGCGGTAATGATCTCGTTTTTGCTAGCTCTGTTCTTTTTGTCCTTATCGTAATACAAAGCCACCTTTTCAAATAACGCAAACGATTTTCCAAAATCGTTAGGGTCGCAATAAAAAGTTTTTGAGAATCTGAATTGATTCAGGAAAAGACGCCTAATTCCATTGAAATAGTCTTCATCAAAACGTTTTGCTTGGTTTTCTTCCGGAAACAAATCGGCTTGCATCGAAAACGGTTTTTTGATGTATTCGCAAACAGAATCGAGGGCCGCCGAAAACGTAGAGGCATCGATCTCGTCATCAAAATCCGTTACCCGTTTTATATTAGCAGCCTTATTGAGCATGATTTCTCCGGTATTTGGATCATGCATGGCGAAAGCAACATTAATATGCTCGCTATTAAATGTTTTTGGATAATACTCAATTGTTATGTATTCAAATTGCTTATTCATGTTTTTCCCCATAACCCATAATCAAATCAAGCATTCTATTATAGCTAGAAAATCTTTTATGCAGATAGTAATCGCATGCTTCAATTTCATCGTTTGAGCAACACCATTCTTGCGGAATGCCATGTAAAAGTTCTTTAAAATCCATATTTGAAAAAATCGAAAAGCGTTGTCTCGTAGCGCTTTCATATTCTTTCATGTTTATGGTTCCAAACATGGCCTTATACAAACCGTTTTTGGATATGGAAACGGAAAGATCCCTCGAAGCGTGTTCTTTAAGGGTGAATTGATTGCAAAGATCCCCCGCCCCAAAAATGTTGCCTTCATCGATAAAGAATATCTTTTTTGTTTCCAAATCAAAAAGCGTGTTCGAAGGATTTGTGTCTCTATCTGTGTTCTCCAACAAATGGTCAAAAAGGATTATCGAAAGAAAATCCGCTTTGCTTTCATCTCGGGCTTTAGGAAGATATTGGTAAGGGTCGAATAAAGAAAATGCCTTTGTTACCAATTTTGATCCGAAGGAAAATTGAGTCGTTATTTCAATTGGCCCGCGGCCGTCTCCGAAATCCAAGCGAAGCCCTTGCGGGCATTTAACGAGGGCGGGAGACGGGAAGGAAAGACCGATTATGTTTGCCAAACTGTATCCAACATATTCATTGATCAATTCATGAGGCCCGGAAGTTGCTTGGGCAAATTTGACATAATATTCCCCGTCATCCGTCCAGCATTTAAAAGGCGTCGCATTCGTTGCTTCAACCCCCTTCGCTGACAAAAAGCCGACTTGCTTCATTTTCCTTTGTCTTTGTTTTGATTCAGAAACGTCTCGATGACGTTCTTGACCGCGGCCTTCTGCTCGTCCGTGAGCTCGTTGAGGCTTTTGCCCGACAGCGCCATCAGATAGCCGTCAGAATCAAGGCTTTTTTCTCCAAGCAAATAAGAAGACGGAACGTTAAAGTATTTAGCTATTTTATCAAGCGTTTCTCCGGTGGGGGAAGTGTTCCCTGACTCATAATCCCAATATGTTCGGCGGCCAATAAGAAGATCATCGGCAACTTTGTTTTGAGTTAAGCCGTTTTGTTTTCTTAATTCTTTGAGTTTTTCACCAATACTCACGATTTTAGTTTACATTTTTCGCAATATAACGCGAAATAATACTTGCATAATCGCGTTTACCTGCACATTATATTGTTTATATTCGCGGATTTACGCGAATTGATGTACAGGGAGGTTTATATGCCAAGTTCGGATGAACTGAGCGCGAAGCTCGCCGTCATGGCGGAGCCGAGCGTCACCGTCAAGGAGATCGCCGACCTGTTCTCCTGCAGCCTCACGACCGCGGGGAAGATCAAGAAGGCGGCGATCAGCGAGAAGGGCGGAGCGGTCCGCTTCAACACGCGGATGGTGAAGACCGACGCGGTGTTCGCCGTGCAGGGCCTCGACCGCCTGCACGAGATGGGCGTCCTCTCGGAGACCGTCAGGAAGATGTCGGGGGCGGAGCGATGATCCCGACGAAGATCAGGCTCACGGGGAGGCAGTACGCCCTGAGGAGGCTCCTCATGGAGAGATCCGGCGAATGGCTGACGGCGAAGCAGATCTTCTCGCTGATGGGCTTCTCGCTCATCAAGGAGGACCGCTACGAATGGGACGGGAAGGCGAACTTCACGGGGACGGTCGGCCGCGAGATCGTCGCCGACGTGGAGGCGATCAACGCCTCGGGGGCCTTCGACAAGATCGTCGTCAGCGACCGCTCGAAGGGCTACAAGCTCGCCACGAAAGAGGAATACGAGAGGTATTCGAGGTCGCGGTGGAAGTCGCTCAAGCGCTCGATCAAGGGGCTTTCCCAGCTGGACTGGCAGGCGAGGCTCGACCGGCAGACGGTCATCCGCTTCGACGCCGTCCCCTACGGGGAGGACGTCCACGACTGCTTCGTCCGGGAGGAAGCGCGATGAAAAACCCGTATGTCCTGCAGGATCGGATGGGGGCCCTGGTCTCCGCCGACAAGAGCGAGACAAACCCGAAGAGGTTCGACATCAGTTACACGAACGACGCCCCGAAGGCCAAGCACTTCAGGAGCAAGGCCGCGGCGAAACGTTTCTCCGAGGAATACAAGCTCCCGGATTTCCGCCCGGCGCTGGCGGAGAGGGACCCCGTCCTGGCGGCGGCCCTTAGGATGGCGGACGCGGAGGCGAGGCGATGAAAGAGAGGCTGAAGGAGGCGGTGGCGGCGACGCTTGCGGGGATGGCCGCGTCGATGCTCGCGAGGGGATGGGGCGGGAGCGAGAAAGACGGCCTGGCGGCCGCGGACCTCGCGAAGGCAAGGGACATCCTGAAGGAGGAACCAGGCAAATGAGAAACAGAGGGATAAAGGCGCTCGCGTCCGAGGGCCCGATCG
>CAVRMZ010000044.1:0-5845 GCA_963722445.1 uncultured Bacilli bacterium
TAACTACAAGGGTAACACGGTCGGAAGTTATTTCAACGAAAAATAGCCCGAAAGCGAAATCCGGCGGGCCAAAGCGTCAAAACGATTTTAGGGCTTTGGCGAAATAATCCCGCAGCGCTTTGTCCTCGCAATAGACATAGCAGCCCTTTTGGCCTCGGGTCAAAAGAACCTTATAGGTATCCCGGATGATTTTGTCGGCGATGCTTTTGTCTTTTAGCTTCCCTAAGCCGACCAAAGACTTGTCGTCCTTGCTTCTTCCGTGGTAATCGGTGACGACTTCCCCGGCCTCATAGCGGAGATCCTGGCCAATGATGACCCCGACATAATCGAATTCCAAGCCTTGGCACGTATGAATGCAGCCGACTTGGTCAAAGGAGTTCTCGTCAATGGCCCAGGTGCTCGTGTTATTGAAGTTCCATTGGGCTTCGAAGCCGTTTTCAAGACGGATATCCATGGCCTTAGGGTCTTTGCGGCTTAGCCAGTCATAGCAATAGCCCGCGACCAGCCTCGCTTTGTTATGGATGTTTTTGGCTCTTAAGGCCTCCCGCAAAGCGCATGGGTCATCGAATACCCTGAAATCGAAATGAAGCCCTTCGAGATTCGGCAAGGCGGAAAGCCGGATTCCTAAAAGATTGTCGATAAAGGCGATATAGGCATCCGAGCCATTGCACCGGAATTGGCTCGAAAGGGTATAGTCTTCGCCCGAATAAAGGCGGGAGCCAAGCTCTTGGCTTTGCTTCTTGATTTCGTCGAAACTGCCAAAATCCTGCAGCGTGACCTTTTGCTCCTCATCGAGGAAAAAGACCGAAAGCAAAGAGGCGTTGATGATTTCCCGGATCTGATTGAGGCCTTGGTTATGGTATATCCCGCTTTTTTCGTTGAGCCGGTGGGCCTCGTCCACCAGAAGGACATCGAACTCATTCGCCTTGCCCTTGACGAACGCCCCGCTGCCCTTGAAAAGATTTTTCACATAGGCCAAATGAAGCCGGCCTTTTCGCATGACCTCGAAATAGACGTTGCGCGGGGTTGCGTTTTTGGAAACATAAGAAGCCGTGAGCCCTTTCTTCGTCAAATAGGCCAAGAGATTGATCGCGATGACGGATTTCCCGGTTCCGGGGCCCCCTTGGATCACGATGGTTCTCTTTTTCCCGTCTTCGATGGACTCCTTCACAAGAGCAAGGATGTTCTCGTAAGAGACTTTCTGATCGTCGAGAAGCACGAACTCCGGATTGCCTTTGAGAATGCTCCCGACGACATCCTGCAAAGCCTTGGAAGGCTTCAATCGACCATATTCGATCGACATCAAAGCTTTGCCCTGATCGGCCTTCTGAATATAGCGGGAGACAAAGGAGGCCAGTTTCGCCCGGTCCGCGGCCAAAAAGAGCGGCGCCTCTTTGATCACGCCCGAATAAAAGTCGTTATCGATGTGACTTCGATTGCCCTCGGCGAAGTTATGGCAAAAGGCGCAAGGATAAAAAGCCAGATTGTCTTGCCGCACCGTTTCGTTGAAATTCTCAATCGTCTCGGCGTAGCTTAAGGCCTGGTAGCTTGGATGGGCCACGAGCCGCTCCGCCCCGGCGACGTAAGCCATGACCAAATCGGCTTTGGCGGTCTTGGCGCAGTCGCTCCACTGCTTCAGCTCGATGATCACGACATTCTCCTGATTCGCCTCATCGAGCCCCGAAAGAAGGAAATCGATCCGCTTGGACGTCAGCGGGATCATGTATTCGATCGACAAAGTGACATCATCAGGCGTTTTCGCGATTTCAAGCACATCGTTCACCGCGCTTAAGGAATTGATCCACGCGGCGTGCTCCCGGGGGTTGTTGTGCGGAAGGTGGTTCTCCAAGAAAAGCTCCTCAAGTTTGTCCGCTATCTCGCCATATAAAGCATCTTTCCGAAAGTCATGAACGGTGTTTTTGTAAATAATCACTCGTTTAGTATACCAAGATATGAGTCCAAGATAAGGCTAACCTAGAATCTCACTACTCTCAAACATTTGGATAGGGATGATCGTTTTCCTCATCGTATAAAGCTAACCTAGAATCTCACTACTCTCAAACGACCTGCCGGCTCTCCTGGCGCGGCGCGCTGTATAAAGCTAACCTAGAATCTCACTACTCTCAAACCAGAATCGCGTGAACGTCAGAAAGGCGCTCGTATAAAGCTAACCTAGAATCTCACTACTCTCAAACCAAATGCGCTATGATGTCCGCATGAAAAAAGTATAAAGCTAACCTAGAATCTCACTACTCTCAAACTGGTTTTCTTTCCCTCCCCCGGACGCGAATGTATAAAGCTAACCTAGAATCTCACTACTCTCAAACTTCTGCTCACACATTGTGGGTTTCGTCGATGTATAAAGCTAACCTAGAATCTCACTACTCTCAAACAAGCAGATACCGGGGTCGAAGCCGTGATTTGTATAAAGCTAACCTAGAATCTCACTACTCTCAAACAATGCTGATTTGCCAATTGTCTCAAAGCGTGTATAAAGCTAACCTAGAATCTCACTACTCTCAAACCGATTGCCAAGTCGCCTTGCGTATAGACATCGTATAAAGCTAACCTAGAATCTCACTACTCTCAAACGATATAAGTTAAAGATGTCACCGGCCCTGTGTATAAAGCTAACCTAGAATCTCACTACTCTCAAACTAAATTTTTCCCCTCTATTCTGAAACGATAGTATAAAGCTAACCTAGAATCTCACTACTCTCAAACAAGTTGGATGTTTTGAATACTTTTTCTTATGTATAAAGCTAACCTAGAATCTCACTACTCTCAAACTTGGTTCATTGCCGTGGATTGCAAGGCATAGTATAAAGCTAACCTAGAATCTCACTACTCTCAAACAAAATTGCTTTCGACGTTCCGCGAATCATGGTATAAAGCTAACCTAGAATCTCACTACTCTCAAACGAATATGTCGACGTGCGGATGGGCGTAGGAGTATAAAGCTAACCTAGAATCTCACTACTCTCAAACATTCCGCGGAAGATGTGGGCCTATACCTACGTATAAAGCTAACCTAGAATCTCACTACTCTCAAACTGCGCGAAGAAGATCGTCTCGGGGATGAAAGTATAAAGCTAACCTAGAATCTCACTACTCTCAAACAATAGAAGATAAACCAACCGAAAACAAAATGTATAAAGCTAACCTAGAATCTCACTACTCTCAAACCATGGTCCAGTGTGCAACGTGCCTGACCTGGTATAAAGCTAACCTAGAATCTCACTACTCTCAAACCTTCTCTGCTGATCACCGAAAACTTTGAAGGTATAAAGCTAACCTAGAATCTCACTACTCTCAAACCTCAAAAAAGGTCGATTTCGATGGTTTTTGGGCCTTACGGGTCCTATCTAGGCTAAAAAAGTATACTACATTAATAGATCTCGCAAAGATCATTATCCACAATAACTGATTTAATTCCTTCGACTTTTTTATGAATATAGGAAACGTTAACAAGAGAAATGCCTAGATACGAAAGTTCTTTGGACAAAGAAATGACTTCAGATTGGCTAAGAAGCGAGAATAAGTTCAAAGAAAACATCAGTTTCAAATCCATGGCTTCCCGCCAAGCCCGAATATACGAGATAAAGGAAGTCAAAAAAGTGGAATCATCATAATCAAACTTAAAATCCAATTCGCCCAAAAGCTGTGGCAACGCCAAATTGTCATTGAAGATCACGGTGCCATCGAAATCATTTGACATTTCCTTAAGAAATTCGGAAATTTTCGCGTTGATTTCATCGAACTTTTCTTTTCTCTCGCCGCTCAGGAGAGAACTATCGAGTTTTTTATAGATGGCCGCCAAGACTTTTTTCGAATTGGGATTGATGGTAAATAGATCAGTAACCACTAGGGCATGCTTATGGAATTCGATACCGTTCCCATCTTCCGAAACAACGATTTTTTCCTCATCTTCTCCGAGCAGATCATTGACGAACGCTCGATAAAAAACCGGATTTTCAATCGTAAGATCAACGATGTCGCCGGGATTAAGGTCAAAAGAATACTCCAAGTCCTTGTGTTTCAAACGAATCATAAGACAACCATCCTTTCGTCATTCGTGACCACATCAGTCGAGGGTTCACCTAAAAGATAGTCGATTGAGGCAAACTGTTTTTCGGTGATTTTAAGCAAGGCGATATAACCATCAGGCGGCAAAATCTCTTTGACTTGTTTCACCGAAGACTCTGCCGCCCTCTCGTCCATGTTCAATTTGATATAGACGGATTCTTGAAGCATGTAGAACTCCTGCTTTTTCAAGGCTTTGACAAAATGGGAATAGGCCCGCTTTTGGGAGTCGGTTACGATAGGAAGATCAAAAAAGAGAATTAGCCGCATACACCTAAGAGAGTTCATGGTCGATAAAAACCACCTTCGAAGGATCGTTGTCCCGAAGGGAGATTAAAACGGACTGAGCGTATTCGTGGATGGCGTTATCCAAAAACATCTCGCCCCCGTTAAAAAGAACTTTGTCATTGAGGATGGCAATTAAGCATTCTTTAAAATTGTTCTCGCTGATTTTGCCAGAAAGAACCTTGGCATCGACGAATGGGCGGAATGGTTCCATTAGATCGCAGGACAGATTGAAAGGGTTCGTCACTCCAATATGATGGATGCCAAGTTCCGTCAAATAGCCAAACGCTTTGATCTCCCGGTTAAGGGCCGAAAGGATTATGGAATAGCCATAGTTCAAGTAAGCGTTCGTGGGACAGTCGTCGTCCCGCGAAAAAGAAGGACCGAAGCAAGCCGAAAAATACACTTTGGCCGCATGGCCTTCGCGGTTGGAAGGATCGCCGGGCTGGATATCCAAAGCATACCCCTGAAGCAAATCGGCTTGCCCTTTCTTAAAAATCGCAAGATTATCGGCTTGCCCGATTATCTTTCTTTTCACAATCGAAGCCCAAATCAAGTCTTTGGTCTCTTGCCGCCATTTTGTCTGAGCGACCACTTTGGCATAGGTATCGCAGGATCCGTAATAGGGAACCAGTTCCCCTTGCGGATTGGATTTCGGATCGCAGAAAATCACCTTTATCTTTCCTTCCATGAGCCGCGATAGGAGGGCGGTGGCCAGGAGGCCGTCGATCTGTGCCGGACAAACCGGTTTAATCTGATTTTCATGGACTGCCAGATGCCGGTGGTCGACGGTTTTGCCGCGACCATGGCCGTCCAGGAGGATGCTGCCAGCAATCAGCGGAAAGCGCCCCCCATTGTTGCCCTCACCGCTGATGCCACCCTTGCGGCCCAAAAACGGTGTCAGGAGGTGGGCATGGTCGACTACCTGATCAAACCGCTGGATTTCAACAAACTGCAAGCAGTCCTCTCTCATTGGCTGCCGGAACTGCGGGCCGTCCATTGTTCCCAAATCGCTCGCCAGCAACGGAATCGAGGGGGAAGTGACCGGTATCCAGGTGGCTGTCAATACGGCGGTCTTGCAGCACTTGCGTCAGCATGTCGGTAACATCACCCCCGTGGTTGGTGTTTTTCTCCGTTCGTTGGACCGGCGTGTCACCGAGCTGGATCGGGCGGTGCAGGCCAGAGACGCCGAAGCCATCAACAAGGTGGCGCCACCCATGAAAGGCAGCAGCAGCCAGTTCGGGGCAGAGGATCTGGCTCAGCTCTGCCTGTTGGCGGAACGCGTGGGCGGCGGTAACATCCAGCAAATTGACCGTATTTTCACCCAAATCGTCCAGGCTGTGGCCCGGGTGAAACATTTTTTTGCTGAACGGCTCATTAACTCGCTATCTTTCATACAATAAAGAAAGGCGGTTACGGTAGCTTCCCTGCCCCCTCTTCTGGTTATGACGGTATCTTTCCTGGCAGGCAATTCATT
>CAVRMZ010000045.1:0-4305 GCA_963722445.1 uncultured Bacilli bacterium
TTCCGCTCTTGCCTTCGATTTGCATCTCCGGCATCTCCGCCACGTAGACGTAAGGATGGTCGAGGATCAGGCTGAAGAGGCGGCTAGCCGGCCCTCCGGTTGCCCCAAAGCTGACCGTGATCGAGGCGGCGTAGAAGCCGTTATAGTCGTACGTCACGTCGCTGAGGGAGAAGGCTTGGGCGAGATAGAGGGGATTCGTAAGTTTGGAATCATCAACGATTGCAGAGAAGAAACCGCTGCCGAGAGGGGAAGTGGCCGTGGGCAAAAGACGCGAATAGGCTGCCATGAGATCGAGAGAGCTATGGGTTTGGAAATAAGGGGCCGAATAAGTGACCTCCCAATCATGGCCATAAGAGGCTTTGGAAGTGGGGTCCGCATCTTCGGAAACGTAATTGCCGGCGACGACATCCGAGATGATCGTCGAGGGATCAACCCCTTCATCAGGCAGAAAATAGGCGAGGGCCAGATGATTGAGTGGAATCGAGGATCCCACGAAGGAGTCTCCGACGAATTTCGAACCGTAATCAACGACCCCGCCCACATAATCGACTTTTTTGGCCGTTCCGTCGGCCAACGTGAAATCCATTTTGTGATTGCCCGAAAGATACTGGGAGCGATAGCGGTTCGCCACCTCTGGCGGATAATGGTCGAAGGAATAATACGCCGAGGCGCTGACGACGGGGATGCCGTTTGGAATGGTGACGCTAGGCGCTTCTTTGACCCCATCGGGCAAATCGGAATCGAAGAACTTCTTCACGAGATCCGTTGAAGAGGCGTGGTGAAAGAAAGAGCAATAATAATATTTCTCCAGATCGTTCAATTTCGCGGCGAGGTCATTTTGGAGAGAAATATTTTCGTCAATCCAAAGCGAACTGACGGAATAGCCCCCGAAAGTCGTGTCATCGGAGCCGAATTCGGTGCCTAAAGCGAGAATGATTTCGCGAGCCGCCGCATTGACCTCGGTTAAGGAATCGGCGTTCAAAACCGTCAGAAATTCTTTTTGGGCTTCTCCTTCTGAACAATAGGCGTCGATGCAGAAATTGACGAAAGTATCCGGGATCGAAAAACTGACGGAAGTCGCGAACTTGTCTTTAAGCACCAACGGGACCACGTTTTTGAGGAAATTCGTATAGAGGTCATAGGTCGATTGCGTGATCGTGCGAACGGAAGAGGCGGTGGCGTTATGCGCCCTTTCTTCAGAATGGGTCAGCCGATACGAGGGATTGAATGGCGGGGGTTTGATAAGGGTGACGCCTAAGGCGATGGCGGCTGCCAAGGCAGTTCCGGCGATCGGGGTTCCGACCAAAAGGATTCGCTTCCAAAGGCTCTTTTTTTCCGGGAGCAGTTTGAGGGTTTTCTCGAAGGGGAAAAGGCGGGGGGTCAAATTTTCGGATTTTTGATCCATCTCTTGTTTGAATTTTTGGTCAATTCGCATGATTGGTGCCTCCATAATGGGCTTTGGCTTTGGCCAAAGCCGCTTTGTAACGAAGCGCCACCGTGGAGACGGGGATGCCCGTCAATGCGGCGATGGCGCGGAAAGAATAGCCATATTCGATCTTGTAAAGAATGACGATGTTCTCTTTGTCGGTGAGATAAGCGTTCATTTCCTGAAGATAGACGTTGTCCTTCTCCTCTTCGCCATAGACTTCTTCAAGGTCCTCATAAGAGACCTCGGGTCTCTTCTTTTGGGCGAAATTGAGAGCAAGGTTCCGGGCGGTTGCCGTTAAATAGGAATCTAAGAACTTGGGATTGGCGATGGAACGGCGATTCTCGATGGCCTTAAGAAAGGTCTCCTGCAGAAGATCCTTGGCATCTTCCTCGTTCTTAACGATCGAGACGATGATGAAAAAGAGAAGCTTTCGGTAAGCGACATAAACCTCTTGGATGCTGGCCTCGTCTCCGGAAACAAATCCATAACTCACCTTCAGCGGCAGCTTCACCATTTGCCCCTCCATCTATCTAGACAAGGAAAGAGGCCCTTTTGTGCAACAAAATTCATCTTCGATGAGTTTACACCTATTGCCAAATTTTGAAAAAACAGAGAAATCGGAACGAAAACCTCCGGGGAAAGAAAATGGGCCAAAAATCCAAAAACAATAAAAATTAGGTAAAAATTAAATCGGAAAAACAAGGGCTATTTCGTAGCCTAATCAAATCTTGACGTTCTTGGCCGCGATCTGCGTGTCGTACGTCTGGATCTGACTCTCGACCGAGAGGTCTTTGAACTGATCCATGTAGAGATTGTAATAGGAGCCTTTCTTTTCCATGAGGGCGACATGGTTCCCGTCTTCGATGACGCTTCCGGAGGACATCACGAGGATGCGGTCTGAATTGACGATGGTGCTCAAACGGTGGGCGATCGTAATGGAAGTGCGCCCCTTGAGAAGGGGCTCGATGGCTTTCTGGACGGCGGCTTCGGTTTCGGTATCGATGGAACTCGTAGCCTCATCCAGAATCAGAATTGAAGGATTCCGGATGATGGCGCGGGCAAAAGAGATCAACTGCTTTTGGCCTTGGGAAAGGCTGCCGCCTCCGTCTTCCAAGAAAGTGTCATAGCCCTTGGGCTGGGCCATGATGAAATCATGAATCCCGACAAGCTTGGCGGCGGCGATGATCTCCTCATCGGTGGCGTCCATCTTGCCATAGCGGATGTTGTCTTTGTAGGTCCCTGAGAAAACGAAGGGGGTTTGCTGGACATATCCGATGTTGCTGCGAAGCCAGCCAAGGGAACGATTCAGATAATCGACCCCATCGATGTAGATGTGGCCTTTCGTGGGCTCGTAGAAGCGGCAAAGGAGGTTAACCGTGGTGGTCTTGCCGCTCCCGGTCTCGCCGACGATGGCCAATGACGTGCCAGCCGTGACATTAAGGTTCAGCGGATGGATGACTTCGACGCCATTGCCATAGTCAAAAACCACGTTCTCGAACCGGATATCGCCTTTGATCTTCTCATAGCGGTCTTTCTTCGGCGCGAAGATCGTACCGTATTTCGCAATGATCTCTGGTTTATCGACGATCCCGGGTTTGGCGTCAAGAAGCTGGCCAACCTTTTCGGCGCCGGCTTGGTTCGCCATGAAATCCGAGAAAACATCGCTTAACTGCTGTAACGGATCATAAATCGATTGGACGAAGCCGATGAAAAGAACGATGGTGGCGATTTCCACCGACAATTGCGCCGCGTCCATCTGGTTATTGCTCACGTAATTGAGCCCCACCAAAACGATGATGGCGATCATGGCGCTCGAGATCAAGCCAATGATCGGCTGGAAGAAAGCGTTGGTGAGACCGGCCCGCCATCTTTTCTTGGTGATGTCGTTGACGTTCTCTTTGTCTTCTTCGGACACCTCGTCTTCGATCGAAAGGGTCTTGATGGTCTTGGTGCCGTTGATGGCCTCGGCAAGCCAACCCACGAATTTGGAATAGGCATTGCGAGCGGTTCGCCACTTTTTAAGAAGGGCGCGTTCGAACAACGGAACGATGATGGCGACGATGGGCAAAGACGCCATGACGATAAGGGCGTATTTCCAGTTCTGGGAGAACATCGTGACGATGGTGAAGAAGAGGTCAAAACTGCTCCAGAAAATCTGAATGAGGTCCCAGCTCATGACATCGCCGATGGAAGAGGTGTCGTTATTCATGCGGGCGATAAGCCAGCCTGAATTCGTCTTATCGAAGTAGGAGAACGAAAGCTCTTGGACGCGGCGGAAGGTGTCTCTCCGCAAGGAAGTCATGACGGTCATATCCACATAGTTCGTAAGATAGAAAGTCCAGTAGATCGAAAGGGAGCGAAGGAAGATCATCCCGATTTCGACAAGGACGAAAACCAGGAAACTCATGTTCACTTCGAATAAGCCCTTGATGAAGGCGACGTGAATCATAAGATCATTCAAGTTGGCGGCGCCAGACATGGAAGCCGTATCGCCCACCAAGGCGATGGCTCCGGCGTTCATAGTCGGAACGAAGGCTGAATCGTAGAAAGTGGTGATGAGCATCGTAAAGAAAATAACGATCAGGAAAGGCCATTGGGCCAGCGCATATTTTCCAATTCGGACCCAAATCCGCAGATTGAGTTTGTTCGGAAGCTTTTCTTCTTCGAGTTCTGTGCTTGTCATTGTGTCTCTCCTTTCTAGGCCATCTTGCCTTGAATCTCGGCAATGCGCGAATAGAGCCCTGGTAACTTCGTGAGTTCTTCGTGAGTGCCGATCTCGCCGACGCGGCCATCTTCAAGGACGACGATTAAATCGGCGTCGCGAGCGGTGCTGACGCGATGGGTGATGATAATCGTAGTGATGCCCTTGCCATATT
>CAVRMZ010000046.1:0-20473 GCA_963722445.1 uncultured Bacilli bacterium
CTTTGACAGATGAAGGCTGACGTAATAATGGAGGTAATGCTCGAGACGCTCGAGTTTGAGGGGCTTCTCCGAACCTAAGCTCGAGACATCGAGCGTATAAGGTTCGGCGATCGGATCGGCTTGGTCCAAGAGAGGATTGATTAAATCGCTGACCTTGACGATGTCATCGAGCGAGATCGGAGCGTCCCGATCCACGGAGATGTGGAGGGTCAAGCCCTCTTTGTCCCGCGTGAGTTTGACTTCCGCGAGATCATAGCCTGCCTTCGCTAAAGGCGGAGTCAAAACCTCGAATACTTGTGCGATTGCGTCCACTAATGGCCTCCAATAATAGAAAGAGTGGCCCCGAAGGCGCCACTCAATTCTTTCCAATGAGCGATGCGGAGCCTCTATTAGGATCATCCGCGCTTTTGATTATAGTCTCGCTTAAAGGAACCATGCAAGTAGAAACACGCATTTCGTCTAGGATAGCAATCTTCCGATAAAATGTAGGAGAACCTCGATTTGCGGCTGGGGCCTCAGGCAAATATCGATTTCCATTTGGCGAAAACGTGTTTTAGTGAAGGCGCAAAAGCGTTGAAGAGGAAGAGCATGCTTCGCGGAATCCATAGAGAGCCCCCATTGGTGGAAACGGGCGAGGAAGCGGAAGAGAGCATGGCCTCAAAGCCGAAGAAGTGACACGTAGCTTTCCCCGAGTCGACCCGTTAAAGCCCAAGAGCGTATCTACGCTCAGCAAGTGATGGGGAGGCGAAATCAAGGTAGTAACCTGAAGCCTTTTAGTCCCTTCCTTGTGACAGGCGGGGCTTTTTTTATCGCTCCGCTTTGGACAAGGATGGAAAAAACTAGAATCGAGCGCCTCTCGAAACCCTTCGGAAGCCATAAGGCCGTGGGCGAAATCGCCTTGGCCATCGATAAGGGCAACATCTACGGGATTCTAGGCTGATCCGGAGCGGGAAAAACACGCTCTTTAAGATCCGTCAATGGTTTAGAGCGAATCGATCAAGACGCCATTTATTATCAAGGAAAGTTGCTCGTGAGACCCTCGACTCGATCGAATGGTGTAGAAGAGAGGAAAAGGGAAGGACGGCGATTGCGCAAGCCATTGCCTCCGCCAAGGCAAAAGAACTCATCAAGGCCGCTAGCGAAAATAGCGTTGTCGCTTATATCACTGCGACCTTTGGCGATTCGACTCTGCGCCATTACGAAGATTTGACGGGTTCGAATGTCTCAACGGACAGAAACGCAATTTCTTCCATGAGCTAAAAACCCCCTGATGAACCAGGGGTTTCTTTTTGTCCCGATCATTGAACCGGATGGGGCCCATCATTGAGATAAAGAATGCCAAGGCAATGGGGCCCGCAATGGCACGTGATGGTGCCTCCGGACCGCGTCACATGGATGTTCTTGAAGCCGGCTTTCTCGAGTTTTTCCTGCCCTAACGCCACGACCTCATCGGGGGCCGAAGAATAGGTCAGGAAGACTTCCTCGAGGTCGGGGTCAGAGAATTCCTTCAAGGTCGCATCGATATAGTCAGCGACCCATTTTATCATGGGACCATGGAACTTCTTGCCGCTTCTCATCTTGCCGTCGGTGACGAGGATCTGGGGTCGGATCTTGAGAAGGTTGGCGCCTAAGGCCGCCACGGCGCTGCAGCGTCCGCCTTTATAAAGATAGTCAACGGACTCCAAGCCAAAGGAAGCCTGGTCGAAGGGGATTCGCGCTTTGACGAGCGCTACGATCTCCTCAGGGGTTTTAGAGGCGGCGATGAGCTTATGGGCATAAAGGCAAAGAAGGGCGATCCCCGTCGAAAGGGAGCGGCTGTCAACGACGTAAACCCTTCCCCCAAAGGCGGAAGCCGCCACCACCGCATTCTGATAAGCCGAGGAGAAATCCCCCGACAGCGAAAAATGAATGACCGCATCGTGATCGACCAAACGCTTTTTGAAAAATTCGACGAACTGAGCCTGGTTGACCGCGGAGGTATGAGGAAGCGTCCCGGTCTTTTCGACGAAATCGAAGAGGTCCTCCCCTTTGACTTCGCCATCGAGTCCTTGCTTGTCCCCCATGATGAGGGCGAAGGGGACGGTCGCGATGTCGTAACGCGTCAATAGCTCTTTCGGAAGGTCGACGGTAGACTCGGCCGTAAGTGCGATTTTCATGATGCTTCCTCTATTTGCTCCGCCATATTATAGCAAAGACGGCTTAAACGGATAGCTTAGATAACGCGGAAGGCGAAGTCTATAATAATCACTAAAAGCAAAGGAGACGAGAAACATGGATGCTTTGGAATGCATCGAAACGAGGATTTCGGTCCGGAAATACGATAAAAAAGTCATGGCCCCCGAGGATATCAAAGCCATTCTCAAGGCAGGGATGGAAGCCCCAAGCGCGATGAACCGGCGGCCTTATGAGTTCATCGTCAACACCGCGAACGATTTCTGGAAGGATTTCGTCAAGGAGAAACCGACTTGCGAAATCATGCGAAACGCTTCCTTGACCGTTGTCGTCGTCGGGGATTCCGCGAAGAATCCGACTTTGGAATTTCTTTTGGAAGACTGCTCCGCGGTGGCCGAAAACATGCTGATTGCGGCGAAAGCCTTAGGCTATGGGCCTTTGTGGGCCGGGGTGAAGGCCGGAAGCGACTTCGCGAAGAAGCTCAGCGCGTGCTTCGCTCTCCCCACAGGCGACCTTCCCGTCGCCGTCCTCATGTTTGGAAAGCCATATGAAAAGAAAGCCCAAGTCTCGCGTTACGACGAAAAGAAAATCCATTTCGGGAAGTTCTAGAAAGCCCTTTGGCGAAGAAAGTTTTTGAAGACAAAGATTGACATCAAGCGGCCTTATTTCGACAATAGGGCCATGAAAACACGAATCCAAGATCTGACGAACGCCGATTGCCCCGCTCTAAAAGCCTTCATCGCGAAGGAGCCGGAAGTCAATCTCTTTATCTATGGGGATGTGGCCAATTTCGGGCTTGAAGGCAACCATGTGCACGTCAAAGCCTTCCTTGATGAAAAGGGAGCTTGCCAAAGCGTGTTGCTCCGTTACCAAAACCGGAATTATGTCTTTTATAGCCTCGGCGATTTCGATCCGGAAAGCCTTGCCAGCCTCATCAAAGCCGAAAACCCGACGTTGGAGAGGGTTTGCGTAAGCGGCAAAAAAGCCCTGATGGACAAGATCGCCCCATTCCTTAAACCACTAAGTCTCGAGGATACGCAGATGGCCCGCTGCCAAAGACTCAATCCGCATCCCCAGGCTTATCCTTCCTTCGTGAAAGCCAGGCTTTTGGGCGAGAAGGATTTCCATGAGCTTTATCTTCTTCTTTCCGATATCGAGGAATTCCATTCCTTTGGCAAAGAACCCGAAAAAGAAGCCACCGATGGCAATAGGCTGTCCCTTGAAAGAGGCTCCGCGATTTACGGGGTTTACGAAAAGGGCGCCTTAGTGGCCACCGCAAGCTCCACCGCCGATTCCCCGGAATGCTCGATGATCGTGGGGGTCGCCACCAAGGAAGGCTTCCGGAAAAAAGGCTACGCCTCGTTGGCCGTCCAGTCTCTCCTCCAAGACCGTTTTGCCAAAGGGCAGAAGTTCGTCTGCCTCTTCTACGACAATCCCGTGGCTGGCAAAATCTACCATGCGTTCGGCTTCCAGGACGTCGCCCCTTATACGATGGTCCACTGATCTCCGCGCCTTTAAAAAGAGACATCGGCCTTAGGAAATTTGAAACGCCCCTTCGCTAAAAAGAAGGTTTCACACAAAGGCATTCGCGATTGCTTGCGGCGAATGGCGCCTTGAGTGGATTGAGATATCAACGATTTTTTCTATATGGTGCCCCGCGTTTTTTTCGAAACTGCTCAGAAACCCAACTTCTCAAATGGACTTTGTGTCTCAGATTACTCCCGTTCCTCACCGAGGATAAACCCTGGGGCTCCTCCAATATAAACGAGATTCTTTTCGCTCAAAGCCTTCGCCGTTAATGCCTTTGACTCGTTGCTTAATGGCCTATTTTGAATGTTATCGCGTCATAGTGTCTGCCCTCGACGAGCCTATAATCCTTCTTTCGGAAACGCTCTTTGAAACCGAGCTTTTCAGTGACTTTTATCATGGGGATATTGCCGGACCAGGTTTGGATGAAGAACGATTGGTGGCCATTCCTTCTTAAATAATCCATATAAAGCGCAAGCGCTTCCGTCCCGTAACCTCTACTCTGGAAACCTTCTTCCGGTATATCAATTCCGAGAGCGAGGGTTCTTTCGTCATTGCTCACGTATTCAAGATCTTTGTAGAAGCAAAAGCAAAGCGATTTTGCGTTGCCTTGCCTTCTTAGTCTTTGTCTTTAAAGGTGGCGATCATCTGAATATAACAAATTTTTACACCGCCTTCAGGCTCTTCGGCGTTGGCTTTCTCCAGATGCCGTATTTCTTGACGAGATCGTGTTGAAGGATGGTCCCATATGCCTCGTTCGGAGATAACCCCGGCGGGCGGAGGGACCATGCCATGATAAACATAGGAGCCGGAAAGTCGCCATCGGCGACGTAATCGTCGAAAGTCACCTCTTGGCGCATCATCGAATGATAGTCGAGTATTCGGAGTAGGTGAATGGGAAAACGAAGATTTCGTAGACCCGCCCGATGAGCAGCGTGGCGAGGCCGCTTGAGAGAAGAAAGGCGCTGCTTCCCGTCAGGTAAATGTCGAAGAGTCCTTCATCATGAAAAAAATTTATGGCTATGTTCCAAAAAGATTATTTTTATTTAAGATTTTGGAATATTGTGGTAGATTTCGTGTTCATCGGCAGCGTTGAGTGAGGACATGAGCGATCTCATCGCCGTCCGGAAATGGTTGAACCATTCGTCCTTGAGGGAGACTCTTGACACCTATTCCCATTATCTCAAGTCCGGGAACGAGAACGTCTCCTCGATACTGGATTTGGCCAACAAAGTCAACTAGGTATCCCCAAAGTATCCCCAACAAAAATAAAACCCTCGAACTTATCGAGGGTTTATTCGTTATGGTGCCCCGCCGCAGAGTCGGACTACGAATTGGTCCTTACCATGGACCCGTTATGCCGTTTAACTAGCGGGGCGCACCGTTGCCATGTTCATCGCCTGCGCGGGGATCGATACTCGATCGGGTCGCGAAGGGCCATTCAATAGGGCAACGGGAAAAATTATAATGTTTTGGCCTCGCGATGACAAGAGAAGAACTTTGAAAGCCCAAAGGCCGCAGCAACAAAAGGGCGGCTTTGGGTCTTCCGTTTTGTTTCTCTCGATTCGAAGTTCCCTTGAATCTTTTAGTGAGACAGCACGAATTGCCGAACGAATCTCTAGTTTTTTCCTTCAAAGCATATCTCCCACCATTGTGAAGAAAAGCGGCTTTTGGCAAGCCTTTGCGGTTCCTCGTTGCAACCGAATCACAAAGATCAAGGATCTTTATCGGGGTCGGCATGGCCTGAACCGTTCGTGCCGATATCGTGCCCAAAATCAAGTGATTCGGTCGGGAAGCTCAGTTTTGGATGGGCATCATCGGCCGCCCATAGCCCTTTGAAGGAATTGGCTTCCGGCAGCTCAAGGCCAGTCGTCTTGAAGTCGATTCCAAGCGAGGCGGCCACGCCTTACGCTATACGATGGCAACTATGGAATAAGCGACTCCGCCGGCAAATTTGCTGGATCTGAACTAAGTTGGGCCCGAAGCGGTTACGCTACGCGCCTCCATAGCGAAAAAGGCGGCTTTGCAGCATCTTTTTGGCTAAGTGGAGTTCCTTCTTGGCTTATTGATTTATGGTAGCACTCTGAAGAAGAGATCTCGTTCTTGCTTTGTCTTATATGAAAAAGAGCTTTCCTCACGCAACAAAAAAGCGACCGTCGAAGGACGATCGCATTGAGATTGTTTCTTTGCTGACGCTATCCAGGGCCAATCTCCTTATCGAAGAAGAAGGGCTTTGATGGGCAGCGATATGCATTATACGTTTTTATTTTTCTTTTGGCAAGGAAAATAACGCAATTGAATCATACAAAAGACGGCCTAACTACAAAAAAACGAAAATTCTTGTCTATTAAAGATGAGAATGTCTTTTCTCAATTCTCCTTTTTCGTTCTTTGAATAATTTTTATCAGCAAATCAGTCATCATAGGATAAAGGCTTCCCATAGGTTTTTTCATAGCATTCCTTAGTCGCGGAAAAAGCCTGGGCTTTAATCCCTTCTCTCCGCTCTTGGAAAGTTCCTTTTTGAAGAGGATAGATCGGTTTTAAAATGTGAACAACCATCCTTTGGGGATACATGCCTTCGGGATCCTGGATTTTTTTCTTGCGCGGCGCAAAAGAAATGAAACAGGGGACGATGGGGACGTCAAACTTCACGGAATAATGAAAGGCCCCGTCTTTGAAGGGACGGACCTTGGGGTAATACCACCACTCCGATTGCTCGGGGAAAAAGAGCACATAGTGTTTTTTATGGAGGCATTCCGCCATGGCCTCTTCAAAATGGGGCATGCCTTCGTAGGTTTCTGGCAATGGCAGCATGCCGGACGCTCTCATCCCCTCGCCTAAGGACCCCTTGAAATTGTTAAAAGGCGCCGCGACGATGTTGAGATAATGAGGGCCCACGGCTTTCTTGAGAGCCACGCAATCGAACATCTGCACGTGGTTTGACGTCACGATGGCGGATTTGATGCCCTTGAGATTTTCCTTTCCCGTCACTTCCGTCTCAAGCAAAATGCGGTTGATGTGATGAAAGAAAGGGCGCACCAAAAAGAAAAAGCGGGCTTTCCGCGAGAGGGTTTCTTTTAGACCGACGGGAAAATAGTGGTAATCCTTCGTCACTGGGATGACAATGGAATAATCGATGGGGTCAACATGCTCATCGAAAATCCGCTTCTTTTCCAACTCGAGATAGCGAGCTCTGACTTGTTCCCGTGTGAGCGGCTCTTTGGCCATATTAGCGGACTTCCTTCCTCTTCACCCGGGCGATCTCATCCCACTTCGAAGTGCTTTTGCCCAAGAAGATTTTGGCCATGATCGAAAAATAGCCTAAATAATGGAAGGGCACGGCGGCAAGAGCGAGAATCCTAAAGAAAAGATGGCCTTTGACGTCAGGGAGTGAGACAAAGAAAGCAAAAAGAGCCATCACGAAGAAAGTGCCATAGATCAAGCCCAAGCTGGAGAGGGCAGCCAGCAAGAACAAAGAATAAAGAGGATCGGCGATGAAAAACAAGAGAACCGCCAAGGAAAGAAAACACAGCGAGCTGAATAAAAGGATCCCGAAATACAAATAAGCCAAAAAGACCGAGTAGGAGAAATAGACATCCCAGAAAGCGCCAAGCGAGAAATCTTTTTGGCGGTAGAGCCTTTGAGAGTCCGTAAGCCCGCTCATCCAACGGGTGCGGCGCTTGTTGGTCATGGCCAGGGTCGGAGCCTCTTCCATATAGATCGGAGCGTATGGCGCGTAATAGGTGCTCCAGTGGTTGGCGATGATATCCGCGGCGAGCTCGCAGTCTTCGGTCATCGTCGTTTTATAAGGCCAACCTTGGCCGGAAATAATGATATCCTTCGAAATAAGCAAACCGCTTCCCACGGTGAAAAGAGCGATATGGTGCAAACTCTTGAAACGGTTGCCCATATCATCGAAAAGCGTCCAGATATAGCCATTGGCCACGCCTTGAATGCTCAAGGCCCCTTTGCCCATCGAAAAATTCTTGACGATTTTCTTCGAGACGATGACCTGCCGTCCCGAAGCCATGGCGTTATTCATTTCCTCCAAGTAATTGTCTTTGACTTGAGCGTCCGCATCCAAAATAAGATAGGCATCAAAAGCGCCTGGGTCTTTAACGATCAGAGAATGGAGGATGCCATCCAAAGCGTCAGCTTTGGAAGCCTGTCCTTTTTCAACCCGGAAATGGAAATGATGGTCTTTCGCCATCTGAATCGTCGGATCTAAAGGGTCTTTCACAATGACATAGACTTCAAAATCTTTATAGGTCTGACGGGAAAGCGCTTCAAAAAGCGGGGCGATGGTCTCACTCTCGTTGCGAGCAGGGATGATCACGGCGATTTTGTTAAGTTTGGCATTTTTAAGATGCGGATAAGGAAAGAAGACTCCAAACCAAGCCACCACCCGAGGGGAGTAGGCCAAAAGAGTCAGGAAAAGAAGTCCACCGAAGACGACCGCCATGATAATGAACAGTTGAAGCATCATAAGATTCCCTCCCAATAAGGTTCGCATTCGGCGTATAAAGCGTCATGGGCCCTCGTTTTATAGACTTCATGAATTCTTTCGACATCCCAAGGCTTAGCCACCAAAGCGTGAACAGTGGGGAAGATCCTAGGTTGGTTGCAATAATGTCGAATCACGGTTTGGGGCCGCAATTTAACCTGCTCGTTATATTCGCGAGGCAAAAAAAGCTTTTTCTTATGGGCGTAATGGTTGAGGACATCCTGATCCGGGAACCAGTGCTTTTTCGCGCCGAGATCCTTCAAGCATTTCTCGAAAACGTGGTCTTTGGACAATGCGGGGAGGTTTAGCAGAAGAACGCCGGCATTGCAATAATGCGGATTGATAAGCCATCTTCCATAAGCGTCGAGGACTCCGGCAAAATCATACCCTGTCACATCGACGCTATATAAAGGAGCCAAGTCTTTCATGACAATCGTGTCCGCATCAAGATAAAGGATTTTAGGAGAAAGGCCAGAAATCTTGTCCAAGAAAAGCCGAAGCAACGTATAAGGCGTAAAGGAGCTTTCCAAATTAGGGGAAGAAGTCAGTGTTTCTTTCATGAAAGATGCGCCATCCACCACCGCAAGCTTATTCAAGGGGTTCTTCGCGATAAGAACTTTCCTAAGAATTTCGGCTTGGGCTTCGCTCAGAGGCCTATAAGTAGGATTAAGATAGGTAAAATCTCCGGTCAATATTGTGATGGAAAGAGCATCTGTGGATTTTTCAGCCGCCGAAACGATCGAAAGGACCAAGCCCTTGAAAACGCCTTCGTTAGCGCAATAGCAAAGCTCAATCATGGTTTGCCTCCTTGTCTTTGGGAAGATAATTGATGATCGAATATGTGCTTTCTTGACCAGCCCGGGCTTTCATGGCCGCATAAACACGGTCGCGAAGCTCATCGTGCCTTTGCTCCAAAGGCAAGGACTCATTAGGGAAGAAAGGCCCGTCAACATAAGTCACGGTTCGGGGTTTCTTGCCAAAGTGTCGTTTCTTATAGCAATCAGTGAAAGCAAAACATGGGGCGCTCAAGGAAACTGGGAACTTGAAAGACACCGATTTATAGGGCCGAATCCAAGTGCAATAAGGCCAAATGTGGGCTTCGGGGTAAACGGCGATGACCCCTCCCTCGTCATAGCGTTTCTTAATAGCGTCCAAAAAGGAGGGCATGCCGGCTAAAGTCGAAGGAAGAGGAAGCGCTCCACCCATTTTGAATAAGGTCGAAAAGCCTTTGACGGCCACATTATCAGAATTAACGATGATGTAAACGCGCTTGGGAAAGCAAACCACGGAAGGAGTAAAGCCACCTCCGAGCATATTGGTGTGATTCCCGAAAATGAAATATCCTTTATGCCGATACGCCTTTAGGACTTTTTTGTTCACGATTTTTTGGTGCAAAGCAAAAACACGGTGAAAATAAGCGATTGGAGTCAGGACAATTCGATAAGCAACAAAAGCAAAAAACCGATAGAAAACATTTCGATGAATATAGCAATAATCCGTAGGAATAAAAAGGCCTTTGGAAGGAATGCCTGAAAATTCATCGTTCTGGACATCCGTATAATAGACGGTTTTGGCCAAATCATCGTGTTTCATTTTGTGCCACTTTGCTGGCAAAAATAGTATAAGCAGTCAAATAGAAATTGTTTCCCTCTAAAACAAAGACCTAATACGAGAGAACATTCTCATGTCATTAGAGGTATTCCGTAACTCTCTTCTAAAGAGATTTAATTGCATTAGTCTTTATTAATTGTTGCCTATTTGCTATAGTTATTGTTATGAATAGCCTAAAAGAAAACATCGCGCATAATTTAATTGAACTCCGGAAAAGTCGAAAATTGACCCAATCCGAACTAGCTGAAAAGTTCGATTACTCCGATAAATCAATTTCGAAATGGGAGCATGGCGAAACAATTCCTAGCATTGAGACGCTTCAACAACTTTGCGATTTCTATGGCGTTACTCTTGACTACTTAACTCATGAAATAACACCCCAAAATAAACACTCGTTTTTGTCAAGAAAGTTTAATAACATCAATAAAAACGTTATTACAGCTTTGTCCATAACTTTGGTGTGGATCGCTGCCATCGTTTTAGCGATTTCTTCAGTTATTCTTTCCAAAAAACTTTATTGGATGGCATTCGTTTGGGCTGTCCCTACCTCTTTACTTGTTTTTTTGGTTTTCAATTCAATTTGGGGAAAGAAATTATGGATGCCCGCTGTCCTGACGTTCTTGGTCTGGACTTCGCTTGCGGCAGTTTACTGCGAACTTGGCGTTGACCTTGCCGACAATCAGGGCTGGCAACTTTGGATGCTTTTTTTATTGGGTGTTCCTGCGACCGCAGCGTCCATTCTCTGGTCCCACATCAAAAGCCCGACTCCCCCGGAATCCTGATTCGACTAAATCTTTTCGCCCATCAGATCGTAGATGAAGCAAGAAACGATCTTAACTTTGCAAATATCCCCGTTTTCGAGTTTGCTCGAAGAGGAAAAATAAATATTCCCATCGATATCATCTGGGGCGTTCCAATAGCTTCTCAAGGTATACAGTTTCCTTTTCTCATCATACCCCGTGACAAGGCCTTCCATGACTTGCCCAATCCTCTTTTTGTTTTGCTCATAAGAAATTTTGCGCTGCAAAGTCATCACCTCTTCCCGACGCTTTTCCTTAGTCGCGGGTTCCACTTGGCGCGGCAAAGAATAGGCGGCGGTTCCTTCTTCTTTGGAAAAAGTGAAATCGCCCAAATGATCAAACTTAATTTCTTTAAGAAAGGCAAGGGTATCTTTATGGTCTTTCTCGGTTTCGCCAGGAAAACCTGAGATTAACGTCGTCCGCAAAACCGCTTCCGGCATGAGTTCTTTGATCTTATTAAAGAGTTTAAGCATGCTTTCTTGGCAGCTATGTCGATTCATCAGCGAAAGGACGCTATCGGAAGCGGACTGAATGGGAATGTCGAAATAATGGACGATGGTCTTGGAGTTCTTGATGAAGTTCAGCTCTTCGTCCGTTATCTCGTCGGGATAGAGGTAGAGAAGCCGAACCGAATAGAAAGACAAAGCGTCCAGTTCTTTCATAAGGATCAGCATATCGGGCCTCCCCTTCGCGAAATCGTGACCGTAATGCATGGGGTCTTGGCTCACAAGGGCGATCTCTTTCGTCCCGCGCTTCTGAAGTTCTTTGGCCTCGGCAAGAATTTTTTCCATCGGGCGGGAGCGCATCCGGCCCCGGATATAAGGAATCGCGCAGAAAGAGCAGAAATTATCGCAGCCTTCGCTGATTCTAAGATATGCAAAATACGAGGGGGTGGAAACGATGCGCTTCAAAGGGTTCATCGGAACGATATCCTTTTTCCCCAAAAGAGCCCCCACCATTTCATGCATTTTAGGATAGTCGCTTAACGGAACCCACAAGGCAACCTCGGGAAGGCTTTTTTTCAGTTCCGCGAGATTCCGTTCGACAAAACAACCGGTGACAACCAGTTTGGCCTTGTGGTAAGCCGCCATCTCCAAAATGGTTTCGATGGCTTCCTTCTTGGCCGGTTCGATAAACCCGCAGGTGTTGACGATCAGCAGATCGGCTTGGCTGGGGTCGTTGGTAAAGCCGTAATCCGGGCCCGCGAACATGGCTAAAATCATCTCGCTGTCGATAAGATTTTTGGCGCAGCCTAAAGAAACCAAACCTATTTTTGTCATGGTTTTAGCGCCCGTATTGGGCATTTAGCTCCTTTAAATGAGGAAGCCTCGACAGCAAGTCCGCATAATCGAGAATCCGCCAAGTCCAGTTCACGTTGTCGATGACGCCCGGAACGTTCATTCGCGCTTCGCTTCCCAAATCCAAGAGGTCCTGAAGCGAAATAATCGCGTATTTCGCTTGGAGGGATAAGGCATAATTGATGACCTTTTCGTTGATGTCGCCTTGCGTGAAATGGGCGGAAGCAAGGGCATTAATCCATAAGTCCTGCTCTTTAGAAGGAAGCTTAGCGAAAAAGCTTTTAAGCGGATCGTTGTCGTGGGTGCCAATATAGGCCACCATGTTGGGCCGATCCATATCGGGCTTCTTTAGGATCATGGCATCATCAAAGGTGAATTCGATGACGTTCATGCCGGGAAAATGGTAGTGATCGCGGAGCAGCAAAACCTGCGGTCGGAGGTTCCCTAAATCCTCGGCGATGATCTCAAGACCATGGACTTCTTGGAAATAAAGGTCGAAAAGCTGATAGCCCGGAGCTTTGATCCATTTGCCTTCTACGGCGGTCGGGCAAGAAGCGGGAATCTTCCAATAAGTGTCAAAGGCCCTGAAATGATCCAGCCTCACGATGTCATAAAGATCCCCATTGAGGCGAAGGCGATTGATGATGAAAAAGAAATCGTCCTTCTTCAAGCGACTCCAATCATAGAGCGGGTTGCCCCAGCGCTGGCCCGTCGCTGAAAAGTAATCCGGGGGGACGCCGGCAATCCAAAGCGGCTGCTTGGTCACCCGATCCAGCAAGAACAAATCCTGATTGGCCCAGACGTCACAGCTGTCGAAACCGACATAAAAAGGAACATCGCCGATGAGACGAATCCCTTTTTGATTGGCGTATCCTCGCAATTCGCCCCATTGCTCATACAGGGTTTTCTGAAGCCAGACTTCGTAATCGAAAGCCGTTTTTTCTTCGGCTGTCAAAGCAGGATGATTAAAAATCATGTCCCGATGGGCGGGGTCCCATTCCCGCCAACAACGATAGCCCTCCCGCCGCTTGTTCATCATGAATAAGGCCCAATCGCCGACCCAAGAATGAGCTGCGATGAAAGAAGCCAAACCGCAGGGGTTTTCCTTCATCTCCGCCACATAGGCTTGATGAAGGTAGGGATCCTTGAAAGCCCGGATATCCTCATACATCACTTTGGGGGCCAGCTTGTTGAAATCCGGAACCGGCTCAATCAAGCCTTTCGCGGCAAGCGCCTCCAGATCCGCATATTGCTCATCGAGGGCAAAACTCGAGAAGGGCTGATAGGGCGAATGGCCATACCCTAAAGGATTCAAGGGGAGGATCTGCCACAATTTAAAGCCGCCTCCCGCCAAAAGGTCGACAAATTTTTTGCTCTCCGGCCCAAAATCCCCGATGCCGAAGCGCGAAGGCAAAGCGCTGAGTGGGCAAAGCACGCCGCTGGAACGCTGGCCAATATAGGCCTCTCCTTCCTCAGGTCTCATTGGACTTCGTGAGCGCCCTGAGGCGGAATCGAGACTTCCACCACTTTGTCCTTGCCATAGTAACCGATCATGCGTTTCTTGAAAAAAGCGGCTTCATCTTCGTGAACGAAGCAAAGAATGCTCCCGACCAAGCCTCCTCCCATGACACGGGCCGAGCCGATTTTGAGAATTTCGTTCGCGCGGTTGACGGCTTCTAGCGGCGATCCGCCATACTGGCCAGGCATCATGACGTTTTGAAGAAGATAGGTTTGGGACAGTTGCGTCGCTCGCTCCATTTCGAGGAACATATCCATGTTTCCGGTCGTGAAAGCCCGCTTGGCGCGGATGGTCCTCGCATCCTCTTCAAAGAAATGAAGCGCGCGAAGACGCGCCCTTTCGGGGCTCATTTTGACGCTAAAGACCTTCGCGTAGAAAGCCTCGGGTTTGACTTCGCTTAAGACGCTCTTGCCAAAATACGTCTTGGCAATGAATCTCATGTCCTTCGGCATTTGCGAATAGAGGTCGCTCAGCCCGGCATGGGAAGCGCCGGGATTCACGAGGATGATCTGAAGCGGCCACTTCGGGAAAGGCAAAGGATCCACCACGACATGATCCATATCCGTGAAATCAAGGAAAGCGACGCCGCCAAAACTGGCGCCGGTTTGATCAAGCAGTCCGGAGGCTTTCCCGAAATATGCATTTTCGGCGTATTGGCCCGCTTTGGCTAATTCGATGCGGCCGATCTTCCCGCCGTTATAAAGCACGTTCTCCACTTCGGCCACGAATAATTCGTAGGCAGCCGAGGACGACACGCCAGCTCCGGCGAAAATATCGCTATTGAGGGCGGCTTTAAAACCTCCGACCTTATACCCTTTTTGGGCCAAGGCCGCGAGAACGCCCCGCGTTAAGGCGATGGAAGTCCCTTTTTCGCTAACCTTCACCGCGAGGTCAGACGAAGGAAAAACAAAACGGCCATAGCCTTCGCTCGCGATGGAAACGAAACCGTCTTTGGCTGGGGCCACCGCGGCTTTGATGCCAAGCGAGCAAGCAGCGACGATGCAGTGCCCATGCTGATGGTCCGTGTGGTTGCCCAGAATCTCCAAACGACCATAGGACACGAAATGCCGGAGGGATTTGCCGCGATAGGTTTTCGCGAAAAGCCCGTCCGCTCGAACAAGGTCTTCTTTCTCGCTCATTTTAGAGCCTCCTTGAGAAAGGCATGAAGCCCTTCCTGGCCTTCTTCATCGTTTTTATAAACGGCCACGTTTCTCAAAATGCCTTGGCAGGCTAGATCGATGTATTCACGGCTGGAAATTCCGGTTTTCCTCAGCGTGGCGATCATCGGGCCGAAAAGGGATAAGTCTGGATACTTAGCCAAATAATCCTTTTCCGCCAATTTGCGAGAGACAGCATCTTCCGCTTCCTTGATTTGGCGGACAAGACGGGCAGGGAGAATGAAGAGCCCCGCCGCTTCGATGATACCGATGCCTTCTTTCTTGATGGCATGATATTCCGGATGGGCATGGAACAAGCCATCGGGATATTCCGGCGTCGTGATGTTGTTCCTTAAAATGATAAAAAGCTCATAGCCATGCTTCGTCTTCTTGGCGAAAGGCGTCACCGTATTATGGTTTTCTAGGCCCGTAAAGGCCACGATTTGGTGTTTAGGATCGTCGTAGTGACGCCATGAGGCCAGAATCTTCGCCGCTTGGTCAATCACATCCTTGCGATCGGATCCTTCGACTTTAAGGGCGGTATCATAGAAATCGAGAATCTCGATGAAAGTGCCTTTTTTGGTTTTCCTTACGACTTCGCGGACTTTGGCGCTCAATAAGGGCAAAACGGGTGAGCCCCCTTGGAAATGCTCATGGTTCAAAATCGAGCCTCCAACGATGGGAAGGTCGGAATTAGAACCGATGAAAAAAGAAGGAAAGAGATCGACGAAATCCAAAAGGCGGACGAAAGTCGCGCGATCGATGAGCATCGGAACGTGCTCGGATTTAAAAGCGATGCAATGATGGTCGAAATAACCATAGGGCGAATACTGAAGATACCATTCCTCGCCGCCTAGGGTGATGGGAACGAAGCGGATCGGCTCGCGGGAAGGCGTTCTCTCGTCTCCGGCGTAACCAAGGTTCTCCTGGCACAAAAGGCACTTCGGATAGCCCGTGGCTGGCGCGTTTTTAAGCATGGCAATCTCTTTGTTGTCTTTCTCCGGTTTGGAGAGATTAATCGAAACGCTTAGCGAAGGGCCGTCTTTGTAATGAGCTTCCCACACGAGGTTTCGCTCCACTTTGGTCTTCTGAAAATAGTTGTTGTGGATGCTTAATTCATAAAGATAGTCGAGGGCCTTGGCGGGCGAGATATCGTACATCGCCCCGAACGCATCATCGACCTCGCTAGGAAGAGGCGTCAATAAACCCATGACCCAATCCGCCCGCCGCAAAGCCACGCTTTCCTCGAGATGCTCCTCTTTCGTGAGATAGTCCACGATTTCGGCCACCAGCAAATCCGGAACCTCGAGCTTATCGATCGCTTTTTTGTCGATGTCGCCGTCAAAAGGAACTTTCTTTCCGAAATAATTAAGAAGAAGGTTAGTGAGATAAATGGCGTCGTCTTCCCGAAGGTAAAGGTGCCCTTCGGCGTAATAAACGCATTCCTTGATCGTTTTCTCGATCATCCTTTAAGCCTCCTTCGCTTCAAAAACGTATTCGATGGATTTCTTCTTGGTTTCGAAGGGCAGCACGGTCATCGCGCGGAAATCATTGGGCTTATAAACCGGCTCGATCGCTAGTCCAGCGTGAAGCGATTCCTTCTTTCCGGTGTTCAGCAAATGCGTCAGCCGCGGATAATTGTCGCTATAGATCTGGATGGCCGGATAGTCGGTGTAGAGCGACATCTTGGCAAAGGAGCTTTCCAAGGTCAGGGCCGCTTCTTGCGGATTGCCTTCGCCTAAGAGGAAGCAATGGTCATAGCCTAAAGTCCGCGAGGACTGAAGAATCGGATCCTGGATGTCCCTTCCGATTTCCTTCGGCGCCAAAAAGTTTAGGCACGAAGGCGACTTCTCAAAGCCCAAAGGGGCGAGGGTCGCATCGTAATGCTCGGTCAAGGAAGAACGGACGCAGAGTTTTTGCTTTTCGACATTCAAATCGCCCCCAAGATTGAAATAAGCGTGGCAGGTGATGTTGAGCGGCGTCTGCTCCGAAGACTTCATTTCGTAGGTGATTTTGAGGCGAGCCTCGTTTTCGGGGATGAAATAGCGGACCCGCAAATCGATTTCGCCTGGGAAACCCATCGCCCCCGCTTTCGAAACGAGATAAAAATCGATGGCCACCCCAGCGCCGAGATGAACGACATCCATCTTGAAAGTGAGGAAGCTGAAACCTTCTTTGCCGCCGTGGAGGCAGTTCACGCCGCCTTCATTGACGTCGACTTTGTAGTGCTTCCCCAAATAATCGAGATCGCCCTGAGGGATTCTGCCCGCAAGACGCCCCACCGTTTTGCCAAAATAAGAGTCCGAAACCTTCCATTCCTCTTTGTCGGCTTCGGCGATGTTCATCGGACGTCCTTTGAATCGAATCTCGTAAACCGCGGCGCCATAATCGCATAGGGTCACGCTGAGGCCGGCGGCGTTGGTGGCTTTGATGAAAGTCAGGAGGCCTTTCGAAAAGGATTCCAGTGTCATTGAGGGTCAACCTCCTTGTATATTTCCAAAAGCTCTTTGGCATCGAGCTCTTCCGGAACGGGATATAGCGGGTTGGCTTCCTTGGCGGCGTGTTTGGATAAAAGAACCAAATCTTCGGGTTTGATAAGATGATCGAAGGTCTTGGGAATGGCCATTTTGGCATTCAGGTCTTCGATCCAGCGAATGAAAGCCACGGCTTTTTCTTTTTGGGAAGCGCTATAAGGGGTAAGGGTCAAGGCCTCGGACAAACGGGCCAAAGGTTTTTCGGCTTTTTTGCCATAGCGCCGCAAAACATAGGGCAGAATCACGGCATTGGCAAGCCCATGGGGCACGTTGTATTGGCCTCCGAGCGAATGGGCGATGGCGTGGACGTAGCCAATATAAGAGCGGGTGAAAGCCACGCCGGCGAGATAAGACGCCCTTTGCATGTTGAGGCGGGCCTTGCCATTCGAAGGGTCGGCGTAGAAGGCGCTGAGATTATCGGCGATGAGACGGATGGCTTCAATCGAATAGCGTTTGGTTTTTGCGGTGCGGCAACGGCCGATATAGGCTTCGACCGCATGAGTCAAGGCGTCCATCCCCGTCGTCGAAATGATCTTCGGAGGGAGACCCGCCAGCAAAGAACTATCGTGAATCGCGACTTCTGGGATGAGCTTCGGATCGTTGATCGCGAATTTCTCATGGGTCTTGGGATTGACGACCACCGCCGCCACGGTGGCTTCGGAACCGGTTCCGGCCGTGGTCGGAATGGCGATCAGCATCTTATAGCGATGGCGGACTTTGAGAATCCCCCGCAAGGAATTCAAAGTGGCGTGGCGATTCGCCAAAAGGGCCCCCACGGCTTTGGCGGTATCCATGGTGCTGCCTCCCCCGATCGCCACGATGGAATCGCAATTGTTCTTAAGGGCCAAGGCTTTGGCCTCGTAGATGCAGTCAAACGTCGGATTCGGCATGACTCCATCATATAGGGCATAAGCGTAGCCGGCCGCCCTAAGCGAATCCTCCAGCGTCTTGGTAAGCCCGAGTTTGACGACTCCGGGGTCCGCCACCACGAGCGGATGAAGGTAGCCATGCTTCTTGAGGACGAGAGGAACCTGAACCGAGGAACCCTCTCCCGAAAGGAGCTCCGGTTCCTTGAAATTCAGGAAGCGGACGGCCAAGGAGAGCACGAATTGATAGCTTCGGCAATAGGCGACGGCGAAGATGTTCATGATTTTACCTCATTTATAATAGCGGGGCGGCCAAGCTCAATAAAGACCAAAGAAGCCATTTCCGCTTCTTCCAGTCCTTCCATTCGGCATAAGTGATTTCCTTGCTGACCCCAATGGAGTCGAGGAAATCCTGCTTCATATTGACGATATTGCTTGTTCCTGCCATGAAAGTCCCGTTCTCCATATGAAGATAAAGGGAACGGTAATCCAGATTGATGGTGCCGATGGTGGCCGCTACGTCATCGGCGACGAACATCTTTTGGTGGAGGAAGCCCGGAGTGTATTCATAGACTTTCACCCCGGCCTTGAGAAGAATCCCATAATTCATCCGCGTCAATTGGTAGACCAACTTTTTATCGGGAATGCCTGGGGTCAAGATTCGCACATCGATTCCTTGCATCGCCGCGATTCTAAGGGCGGCCCGCATTTTTTCGTCGATGACTAAGTACGGAGTCGAAATGTAAACGTACTTTTTGGAGCGGCCCAAAATCTGGAGATAAACCCCTTCCCCAACCGAATTGTCGGCATAGGGAATGTCGCCATAAGGCTGGACGAAGCCATCGCTAGCCGGAAATCCGCCCACATCATCGATGTAGGTCTCAGGGGCGTAATAATCATAATCGATTTTGGCTTTCGGCTCGAAGGCCGAAACCCAGTTGGCACCCGGGAATTCGCCGCCCGACTCGGCCAGCCGGTCAGGATCGACACCCTGCGCGATGCCCGTGTGGCAGCAGTCGCCGGCTCACAGCAACAGGACGTCATCGACGCGCGTCGCCGAGAGGCGCAAGCTGACCGCGCTGGCAGCGGCAACACCGGCCGAAACCATCGATGCGCTACGCGACAACCGCGCCGACTTCGCGCTGCTGCCGATCCGCGCCGGCTATTCGCTGATCAGCAGCGGACACGCTGTGGGTTTCGAGTTCGTCGGCCCGGCCGTCGCCGACCACGGGCTTGGCGACACCACCCACATTGTCCTGCGCAAGCAGGATCGGAAATTGCGCCTCGCGGTCAACCGGGCAATCGCCGAAATCCGCGCCGACGGCACTTTCCAGCGCATCATGCAGCGCCATTTTCCGGTCTCGCTGGACTAACCTCCAATGGCCGGCAACGCCCCTCCCCGGCGCATCTCCGCCAGCAAGCTATTCGGCATCCTGGCAGCAATTTTTGTGCTGATTTTCAGCGCTGTCGTCGCCCTGCTGGCGCTCGACCAGCATCAGGTCCGCGCCACCGCCGAACGCCTGCAAGAGGAAACGGTCCCGGAAATCATCCGTTATCAGCGCCTGGCGCGCAATCTCGACCAGTTGAACCATGAAGGCGAGCGCGTATTTTCTGCCTCATCTCCGGAAGAGCGCCAGCAGGCCCTGTTCCTCATCATGCTCGTCGCCAGCCATCCGAGCATTCTCGAGCACCCCAAGGCTGCCGCGATAGCACATGATGCCGAGCGCTTCCTAGGCGAAACCAGCCGCCTGTCGAAGAGCGACCCGACCGTGCTGAAGGCCCGCCAACCGGAATGGATGCGCCTGTCCAAGCGCATCCACCTGCTGGTGGACGACATCTCGGTCCAGGGTGCCAATCTGGCCACCGTCGATCTCGACCACATGGCAGATACCATGCGCACGGCCGGTCTCAAGCTGCTCGGCGCCCTGTTCGTGGTCGGCGGCTTCATCCTGCTGCTGTTCCTGCTGCTGCGGAAATACCTGATCCGCCCGCTGCAACGCATTGACCACGCCCTTTCGTCGCTCGACGTCGAGGCAGCGGCGCCCGAGTTCCCGCATACCCGGCTCTCCGAAATCCTGGCCGTGGAAGACGCCACTGTGCAGCTGTACAAGGCCATGATCGGCAGCGAGGCGGCACGCCGCGAGCTTGAGCTGCTGGCCAATCGCGATGGATTGACCGGGCTTCTCAACCGGCGCCACTTCATGCTCAATGCGGCCACCGAAATCGCCCGCGCCAAGCGCTACGGCATCCGGTTGCCGTCGCGCTTGGCGATCTCGATTTTTTCAAGCGGCTCAACGATACCTACGGTCACGGCGCCGGTGACGTTGTCCTGCGCACGTTCGCCAACATGCTCGCTACGAGCGTGCGCCATTCAGACCTGGTGTGCCGCTACGGCGGCGAGGAATTCGCGTTCCTGTTTCCGGAAAGTACGGTTGACCAGGCGCATGTTCTCGTCGAACGCTTTCGCCAGCACCTTGCCGACGAA
>CAVRMZ010000047.1:0-105077 GCA_963722445.1 uncultured Bacilli bacterium
TTGGTGACAGATTTTAAAACCTCGCGGTTGGCAATATAGAGACCAGCGTTGGTTAGATTTTCATAGAAATAATTGCGAACCGTCCCCTTGGGGTCGATTCGCGTAATTCTATCGTTTTTGTCCGTGATTAAAAGGTCGCTGTCAAACGGATGGGAATTCGGATGGGCAAACGCGGTTAAAACCCCTCCGTTTTTAAGATGAAAATCAATAAATTTTTGCCAATCGATGTCTAGCATTAAATCGCCGAAGCAGATGATGCAATAATCATCGATCATCGGAGCGGCATAGAAAAGAGAGCCGGCGGTTCCAAGCGGAACTTCCTCCTCGATATAACGGATGCTAACCCCAAACCCCTCGCCATCGGCAAAATAATCTTTAATAGCCCCACCATTGTCTTTAGAAATAATAATAATAATTTCGTCGACCCCGTTATCGCGAAGGTTTTCGATTTGCCATTCCAAAATAGGTTTGCCACAAATATCCACCATCGGCTTCGGCATGTTGCCTGTGATGTCTTTTAGTCTCGTGCCCGCTCCGCCAGCTTGGATAATAGCAATCATAATTCACTCCATGAAGATGATCGAGCACCCAGCTTGGTCAAGTTCAAATGGCATCTCGGTTAGATAATTTAGGGCTTTTCTGACGGAGGCCTTTTTAGCAGCGGTGTTCACGTAAAAAAGAAGAAAACCACCGCCTCCAGCCCCAAGAAGTTTTCCACCCAAAGCCCCGGCTTTGAGGGCCTTTCCGTAAGCTTGGTCAATAAGCGGGTTGGATATCCCGGCGGCCAGCGATTTCTTGATTTTCCAACTTTCAAGGAGGATCGGCCCGAGAGCATCAACGTCATTGTTTTCGAGGCTCTCTTTGAGTTTTTTTGTCATCTCGCAAAGACGTTTGGTACTCTCAATTTTCACGTTATCGTCAGCAAGGTTCTTCGTTTCTTTGGCAAGGATTTGATTAGCATCTCGGACATCTCCCGTATAGAACATCAAAAGATTATTTTGAAGTTTTTCATAGGATTCGTGTTTCATGATGACGGGCTCAACCTTGACGAAACCATCAGGGCAGAATTCGTAATAACGGAGCCCTCCAAAGGCCGCGGCGAATTGGTCCTGTTTCCCGATGGGATTTCCGAGTTTATTGATTTCGACTTCGCAGGCCTCTTTGGCAATTTTATAGGTAGAAGCCGCCTCTTCGTTCCAGGTGTACATGAGTTTGAGAAGAGCGACCGTGAAAGACGAAGAAGAACCTAATCCTGTTCCTGAAGGAATGTCGGCCATGGAGGTGATTTCGATTCCTTTGTTTCCAAAATCGGTTAAGACTTGACGGAAAATGCGATGCTTAATTTTTGCGGGGTCGTTTACGACTTCGGTCGTAGAATACTTAAGGGTAATCGAATCCTTATTGAAGGCTCCGTTAATCGCTAGATAAACATATTTCCTAATGGAAGTCGAAAGAACACAGCCCCCGTATTTTTCATAGAAAGATGGAATATCGCTTCCGCCACCGCAGAAACTGACGCGGAAAGGAGCTCGAGAAATGATCATTTTAGTGCCCCTCCTTCAACCTCAAAATGAGGTTAGTTTATTTTAACACGTGGCATAATGGGATTCGTGATAAAATCATCTTCGGAGAAAATCATGGACGCTCTTGAACCGTTTATCTTGACGATCGATTTCGGTACACAAAGCGTAAGAGTCGGAATCTTCGACAAAAAAGGAAACGAGGTTGTCATCGAAAAAGCGAAATACGATCCTCCTTATTTTTCGACCTTGCCAAATTATGCTGAGCAAGATCCTAATATTTATTATCAATGCCTTTGCGATGCGACCAATAAGATAGTTAAAGAAAATCCCGAAGCTCTTAAGCGGGTCAAGGGTATTACGTTGACGTGCTTTCGTGATAGTGCTGTGCTTTTGGACAAAGACAGAAACGTTGTTAGGCCAATGATTCTGTGGCTTGATCAACGAAACGCCGAATGCAAAAAACCGCTTCCTTGGTCCTCACGGTTTATTTTTAGAATCATTGGGATGTCGGACACGATTTCTTTTAATAGACGGAGAAGCGTTTCAAACTGGATTATTGAAAACGAACCTGAAAACTGGGCGAAAGTGGACAAGTATGTTAATGTTTCAACCTATTTTATTTTTAGGCTGACGGGGCAGTTAAAAGATAGTTCCTCAAGCATGGCGGGGCACTATCCCATTGATTTTGCAAAACGGCAGTGGGACACCAACCCTGAGAAAGACATCAAAGGACAGATCTTCTCACTTAAAAAGAGCATGCTTGCCGAAATCGTCCCCGAAGGATCTGAGATCGGTGTCATAACGTCTAAGGCGGCCGCCGAGACAGGCCTCCCAGAAGGGCTAGTTCTTTATGCTTGTGGATCCGATAAATCCTGTGAAACTTTAGGCTTGGGCGTCATTGATGATCGAACGGCCGCTATTTCTTATGGGACGGCTTCGACGGTGGAAACCACAAGAACGCATTACACCGAATCCGAAAATTTTTTGCCGGGATATCCTTCTTGCATTCCTGGATATTACAACATGGATATCCAAATTTATCGTGGCTATTGGATGATTAACTGGTTCCTTAAAGAATTTGGAGGACGCCAGGTTAACGATATTATCATTACGGACGTTGATGCGGCCGATTTTAACGCGAAGTTATCTCAGGTCCCACCCGGATGCGATGGACTCGTCCTCCAGCCTTATTGGGGGCCAGGTCTTTCACGCCCGCTTTCAAAAGGCGCTATTATCGGTTTTAGCGATTCTATCACTCAAGAGCATTTCTACCGCGCAATCATTGAAGGAATTGCCTATGCCCTTAGAGAGGGACTAGAGCATTTCGAAGTGAAGATTCATCACAAGATACCCGAAATTCGGATTTCGGGTGGTGGTTCTCAATCGGATGCCATTTGTCAAATTACAGCCGATATTTTTGGACGCCCCGTTACCAGAGTCCAAACTTACGAAACCTCAAGTCTTGGAGCGGCCATTTCTGGTTTTTTAGCCATAGGAGAGTATAAAACTCCAGAGGAAGCCATCTCTGCCATGGTCAGGGTCAAAGACACCTTCAAACCCCTCAATGAAAACTGCAAAAAATACGATTACCTTTACAACAACGCCTATGAAAAAATGTATCCGGCTTTAAAGGGAATCTACAAATCAATCAAAGATTTCAACAAAGAGCAGGAAAAAGAGATTCGGCGGAAGAAACTCACTGAATTATTGTCGCGCAAAAAATGAATAGAATGGTTCTTTGATACTATTCTTCTTGGTAGTAAGCCATTAGTCTGTAGGAACAGAACTATCTCTTCCAAGAAACTGTGAATTGTAGAGATCGGCGTAGAAGCCGTTCTTTGCTAATAGTTCTTGATGCGTTCCCATTTCGACAATAGAGCCTTTGTTCATGACGAGAATCATCTTTGCGTTCTTGATGGTGGACAAGCGATGGGCGATAACAAAAGAAGTGCGGTTGACCATGACGTTATCCATGGCCTCTTGGATGGCTTGCTCGGTTCTCGTATCAACTGAAGAAGTGGCCTCGTCCAAAATCATGATTTTGGGTTTGGAGCAAATCGCGCGGGCAATGGTAATAAGTTGTCGCTGCCCTTGTGAAATGTTGTTTCCGTCTTCGCTAAGGACGAAGTCGTAACCATTGGGAAGCGTTTCGATAAAGTGGTCAACGCGCGCTATTTTGGCTGCTGCCTCAACGTCTGAATCCGTCGCTTGGTTGTTCCCATAGCGGATGTTTTCACGGATCGTTCCATTGAAAAGCCACGTATCTTGAAGAACCATTCCCACGGAACCCCGAAGTGTTTTGCGGGAATATTCACGGATATCATGCCCATCAAGGATAATTGATCCTTTGTTAACTTCGTAGAAGCGCATGATCAGATTCACGAGGGTAGTTTTGCCTGCTCCGGTCGGCCCAACAATAGCGACCGTCTCACCTTGCTTGACCGAGAGATTCATATCTTCGATTAAAGGCTTGTCGGGCGCATAAGAAAAATAAACGTGATCAAAAACGAAATTGCCCTTAATAAGACTGCTGTCATTGAGGCAATTGCCGGGATCGGCGTTTTCTTCCGGGGCGTCTAAAAGGTTATAGACGCGTTCGGAAGAAGCCACAACGGACTGGAAAGTCGAAGAGATTTGGCCAATCATCTGCAACGGTTGCGAGATGATGTTTAGGAACATGATAAAAGCCACAAGCGTTCCTATGTTCGTTCCGGCCTCATTAACGTAAATCAAACCTGATGCAATGGAAATAGCGACGAAAACAACAAGATCGATAAAACGCATCATGGGCCAAATAAAGCCGGAAATCCATTGCGCCTTGCGATCGGCTTCTGTCATTTTTTCGTTAGTGGAGTCGAAGCGTTCTTGGGCCTTTTTTTCCTGGTTGAAAACCTTCAAAAGTTTATAACCGTTATAGGCTTCTTCAATTTGCCCCTCAAGAGCACCATATTGAGTTCGATAGATTTTGAATTGCTTCTGGCTTTGCTTCCCAATGAGCGCCACGGCCGCTCCCATAATAGGTAAAGAAGCTAGAAGAATCAGTGATAGCTGCCAAGAACAGATGAACATTGCAATGATGGTGCCAACTAACATGACAACCGCTTGATACGATTGTGAGGCGATGGCATAAGCGTTCTTGCCTATGTTATCGATATCATTGGTTCCCTTGCTTAGAATGTCACCGTAGTTTTGGGAATCGAAATAAGAAAGGGGCATCCGATCAAGTTTTCGCTTTACGGTATTGCCAAGACGACGGGCATAGTCGTAAGCAACTTTATCCCCAATGAATTCGCCTAACCAACTGGCGACGTTGCTAGCGGCAATCAAAAGGAAAAGAAAAACGAAATACAAAATTAGAATTGACCATTTAATCGAATAAACAGGCCCGGAATCATCAATGAAACTTTTGTAATTATTAATGACGCCGCCCAAAACGACTGGCTCGATGACGTAGAAAACGGAGTAAATGGTTAAAAGAAAAACGATAAAAGCAAGAAGGGGCCATTTTGGGGCGAAATCAGCGACAAACCTTTTTAAGGTCCTCTTGGTATCTTTTGGTTTTTGAAATGTTGGATTATTTTGTTCAGCCATATTAATGAGCCTCTTCTGATGAAAGAGCCATGGTTTTGGTAATTTCGTCTTTATCGAGTTGCGAGGAAACAATCTCGCGGTAAACGTCGCAGGTCTTTAGAAGCTCTTCATGGGTGCCCTCTCCAACCATTTTTCCTTCGTCAAGAACGATTATGTCATCGGCCTCGATAATCGTGGAAACCCTTTGGGCCACGATGATAATCGTGCTGTCGGTAGTATAAGAGTGAAGAGCCTTCCGAAGGTTAAGATCCGTTTTGAAATCCAGAGCGCTGAAGGAATCATCGAAAATATATATTTCTGGTTTTTTGACAAGAGCCCGGGCAATGCTAAGACGCTGTTTTTGGCCGCCTGAGAAGTTCTTTCCATCTTGTTCGACGAGAGCATCAAGGCCTTTATCCAAAGTGGAGGTAAACTCAGTAGCCTGGGCTACATTCAAAGCTTTGTTTATTTCCTCATCGGTAGCGTTTGTTTTTCCAAAAGAGATGTTGTCTCTTATGGTTCCGGAGAAAAGCTGAGCCGTTTGTGGGACATAGCCAAGTTTGGCCCTAAGATCCTGAGTTTTGTATTCTCGAGAATCAATCCCATCGACAAGAACACTTCCCTCGGTTACGTCATAAAATCTCGGAATGAGATTGATAATAGTGGATTTTCCACTTCCGGTTGAACCGATGATGGCTGTAGTCTTTCCGGGTTTGGCCACAAAAGAAATATGACTTAGCGTTGCTGCCGAAGCTCCGGGGAAAGCGAAAGAAACGTCTTTAAATTCTACAACCCCCGTATTCTCTTTAGGGATAACAGGATGGAGCGGCTCCTTGATCGAATTTTCTGATTCCAAGACCTCATTGATGCGCTTGGCACAAGCCTGGCCTCTTGGGACGAGAATGAGCAAGAACATAAACATAAGGAAAGACTGAATAATCTGCATGGCGTATTCTGCTCCGACGATTATGTTCGTGAAATCGATGGCAACCGTTGAAGGTTGGCCTGAAATCAAAGTGAATCCGTAACAAAAAATAGCCAAATAAGTAAAATCGAAAATAATGGAAATAATCGGAGATCCGAAACTCATGATTCGAGCCGTTTTAATGGAGATCTGCGTAACATCCGTATTGGCAGAGTTGAAGCGATCATACTCTTTGTCTTCTTGGTTGAAAGCTCGAATAACCCTGACACCCTTAAGCGACTCTCTAAGAACTGAAGTAAGTTTGTCGATTGCGGTTTGGATGCGCTTAAAAAGAGGACTGGCAAGAATCAAAAGGACGACTGCAGTCAGAATAATAAAGGGGATGGTGCAGGCGACAAGAAGAGCCAAGGTAGCATCTCTGTAAAAAATCATTACTATCGCAATTATAAAAGAAACAGGAGAACTGATTAAAATCCTCAAACCAAAAGTCAAAACGTTTTGAGTTTGTTCAATGTCGTTGGTTGTTCTCGTTATGAGAGAAGCCGTTCCAAACTCATAGTACTCCCCAACTGACATCGAAACTGTTTTTTGGAAAACGTCATGGCGAAGATTCCGCGCATAAGTGGCCCCAACGAAACTGTTGATGATTGAAGAACCAAAAGCACAGATCAAAAAAAGCACGGCCAGCGTCATCATGATTCCGCCGATGATCCAGGTGTCAGTGAGGTGATTTCCGGTCGGAGTAATAAAATACATGCCAGCAAACGAAACAAGCCCCCCCATCTTGGAAGTGTAAGTTGTGGGATTTTCCATAATCGTTGTTATATTTCCCATAAAGTTTGGAATCGCGAGCGCAAAAAAAGACTCCAATCCCATTAAAAGGACAGCAATCAGAACTTCCCACCAAATAGGTTTTAGATATTTTAGCAGTTTAAGCACAAGCGTTATTCTACGATTAACAATTTATATGTCAACGAAACAAAACTTTTCTTTTTTGAAGAGGGCATCGAACGAAAAAAGAAACAAACTCATTTTTGAAAAATTCTGATGATCATTGAGCTAGAGACCGGTTTATATTTTTCGCTTCCTTCAAAAACGCGACGATAAGTTGCCCCATTGATGAAATCAGCGAAAACATCTGCTATCTCTTGCGGATCGCCACTGACAATGGTTCCATCGGTTTGGCCTTGTTTAATTAGTTGAACCAAATAAGGGAAAGGATCTTCTCCTAAGAGAGCCTCGTTATACGAGGTGGTGGTATAGCGACGGATGGTGCTTAACCGAGAGAAATAAACCGCATCGTCCGGAGCGTTGATAAATTTTTCGCAAAAATCACAGATGATCTGAATACCTTTAATGCCGCCTGCGGCCAAAGCTTCGTCTTTAGGAATCAGATAATTTTTGTATTTATCGTTCTTCAATTCGATAAGGGCATTAAAAACGTCTTCTTTGCTTTTGAAATAGTGATAAAAAAGGCCATGCGAACAATTACAAGCAACCGTAATATCGTCGATGGTAACGGAATCGAAGCCATTAATCGCGAACAACTTAAGGGTCCTTTCCAGGATTTTAGTTTTTCGCTTGTCTCGGATCGATTCGTTCTGCTCGGTGGTTCTTGGCATGTTTTTTGCCCCATAAGGTGTGCGAATACTAGGATAATGCTTTAACAAAACCTGTCAATAAAATATTAGTCAATTAAAGAAGAAAAAAGACACTATCTGTTCGGTAAATCCTTAGTTTTTTCTTGTTCAATGTTTGTTTGCGTTTTCTTTCTTGATTTCTTTGAAAGGACAAAAAATCCAACCGCGACCAAAACAAAGAGAAGAGGGCCTACGATTAATTCCCAGAGCTGAATGTTGGAATAAAGCCAAGTTTCGGTATCGCTTGAATAAACTGACTGGTTGATGAAAGTTGAAATGAAGGAGCCAATCAAAAACCCCAACACAATGAAAAGAGTACCAGTTCGATGCTTTTCTAGAAGCGATTTCATGAGTTTGCTCGCTGCCACAAAACCCATAAGAATTCCGGCAATTAAAACGAGGGAAAAAAAGATTCCTGGCAAAATACGTTCGTGATTGTGAAACATAGAATTATTACCGACATACAAGGAGACAATCGGATCATAAAAGCCAAATATATAAAGAATCAAAGCCCCTGAAAGCCCAGGAAGAATACAAGCTGCAGCAGCTAAAAATCCCGCAAAAAATATCGCGGGGTAAATCCACCAAGTATTGATCACGAAATAGTTTCCGATGTCGAATCCTAAATAAAGCTTGCTTATTAACGATAGAACGCCGATTCCAGCCGTTAGGATGAAACCACACATGACTAATAAAGCGGTTTTTGCAGAGATATCGTTTTTCTTAAGGCCTTTCGTTACGATGGGAACAGTGCCAATGATAAAGCCAGCGAAAATGCAGTTTATTGTGAAATGGGCATAACGATAGCCATAGCTAACCCCGACCATGACTGCAATGGCCGAAATCACAGCTCCGATAAAATACGGGAAAAGAATTCCCACGTTTTCTTTGAAATGTTTCCTAATATTGGCAATAGCTTCAATCAAAACATCATAAATTCCGACGGCTAGGGCAACCATTCCGGCACTGACCCCTGGAATCATGCCAAGTCCAAGAGACATTCCCTTTGCCGCTCTTTCGAGCCAGCGCTTTATCTTCATGGTAGATATTCTATTCTCGTGGATTCCTTTTATCTATAAAAGGGTGGTAAACTCTTCCTGCCATGAAAACACTAGTACTTTATAAATCAAAAACCGGCAACACCAAAGCCTATGCCGAGGACATCGCCAAGAAAATTGGCGGAGACGTAGCGCCGTTGAAAAATTTCAAAAAACAGAATCTCGAAAATTACGATACCATTGTTTTTGGCGGCTGGGTTTTAGGCGGAACAATTCAAGGACTGAATAAATTCCTTCAACGTTACGACGAAATTAAAAGCAAAAACATTATTGTTTTCGCCGTCGGACTCTCTGTTCCTTCCCAAGACGGAAGAACAATTTTGATCGAACAAAACCTTTTGGATATGTATCATATTCGCTTCTATCAATTGAGAGGCTCGTTTGATATGAAAAAATTGCACTTTCCTTATAATTTCATGATAAAGAGCTCTATCAAGATGATGGCTTCGGATCCTAACGCTACCGCTGACGTGGAATCGTTAAAGGATCTTAAAGACCACCCTATCGACGTTTACGATTCGGACAAAATTCAAAAAATTATAATTGTCATTAATTCCCTTTCGGTTATTGAGGCAAAGTAAAATGAAGTTGTTCGTTGGTTTGGGGAATCCGGGCAACGATTATGTCGGAACCCGGCATAACATGGGTTTTATTTCCATCGAGAAGTTCGCCGACTTGGCAGGTGGCGTTTTTGACAAAGGCGGGTTTAAGGGTCTCTATGGCTTAATCAAAAACCCTAATTTTATGGAGCCTATCATTGTTTTGAAACCTCAAACGTTTATGAATTTATCTGGGACTTCCGTGCGCCCCGCCGCAGATTATTTCAAAATACCAGTTGGAGATGTTGTGGTCGTCTATGATGATATGGCCCTGCCTGAGGGAACGATTCGCCTTCGCGAAAACGGAACTTCGGGTGGCCATAAAGGCATGCAAAGCATCATTGATCAGTTCGGAACCGACGCCATTAAAAGAATTAGAGTCGGAATTGGCGAGCCGCCCCACAAAGCCGCGATTGATTATGTTTTGGGGAAACCAAAAGGAGACGACCTGGCTCTTATTGAGGAATCGACCGACAACGCTGCAAAAGCCCTGCGTGACATCGAAATAAAAGGTTTTGCTTATGCGATGAGCACCTATAATGGCAGCCATCTGAAAGAGTCACTTTGATAGACTTATTTCAAACCCTGAACAAACTTAATCTGACCTCCCCCCTTGAAAACAAAAAGGGGCATTTTGTTGTTGATGATGTTATCGGAACAGGTCTTCTTTTCGCTTCGATTTATCATGAGAACCCCGATGATTATGTTATTGTCTCCAATAATCTTTATAGTGCCCAAAAAACCTATGAATTCCTTTTGAATTTCTTAAAAGAAGATCAAGTGGTCTTCTTCCCTGCCGACGAATTGTTGCGGGCTGAAGCTTTATCATCTTCCCGCGAACTGATGGCGCAAAGGATTTACGCTTTGGGCCAGCTCTCCGAAGGAAGTCCTAAAATACTCGTTACTCACCCTGCCGCGCTTCTTCGCTTTCTGCCCGACCCCACCGAGTTTAAAAAAAGTATTCTTTATTTGGAGAAAGGCCAAAAGGCCAATCTTGAAGATTTAAAAAACGATCTCGCAATAATGGGTTATAGCCGCGTCAACAAGATAGACCAATCGCTTCAATTTGCTTCTCGGGGTGACATTCTCGATGTCTTTTCGGTGAACTATCTTTCGCCGGTCCGAATCGAATTTTTTGATGATGAGATAGAGAGTATCAAAAACTTTGATATTTCGACTCAGTCCTCCCTAAAGGATATCGGAAAAATAAAGATTCTTCCTGCCACCGACATCTTTTTGACCGATGATGAAATAACTTCCTTTGTGGAAAGAATTAAAAAACGGTTAGAAAGTGACTCCAACACACTGCCGCCGTCTTTTAAAGACGTTTTGATGGAAAACGTGAATCGTGATGTCGAAGACGTTGTAGAGCGGAGTTATAAGTCAACTTTATATAAGTATTATGGTTTTGCTTTGAATAATTCCTTTTCGGTTTGCTCATATTTCAAGCCGCGTATCCTCTTTATTCCTGACAAAGATAGTTTTGTTGTGGCTACGGATATGTTGGTAAATGAAGCTCGCGAATATTTTTCGGAACTTCAAAACGAAAATCTGATTCCAACTCATCTTCAGGAGTATATGGAGGTTAGCAAAGCCTTGCCGAATTATCAAAGGGTGTTCTATGGAAGCAAATTCTTTTCGAGCCCTGACGATTTTGTTTTTACCGTTCGACATATTGTTTCCTCAGGGTCTGGAATAGCCTCCTTAGTTCCGACTGTTCAAAGTTATCTCCGAAACGACAAAAAAGTGATTTTGGCTTTGAGTGACCCTCACCAAATCGAAACGGCCAAAAGCTTTTTGGACGATGCCAAGATTCCTTATGAAAATGTGGATGGATTTAATCTGCCAAACGGGTCTTTGGGCTTGTCAGGTTTAAACCTAAACGAGGGGTTTGAAATACCAGATTGTGGGATTGCCTATCTTTCCAATTCAGAGATATTTGGTCAGCGCATGGCCAACACCCGTTTCTCTTCTCGTTTTAAAGATGCGACGATTTTAAAAAGTTATGAAGATCTGCGACCGGGCGATTATGTGGTTCATGAATATAATGGCGTGGGTCAGTTTGTCGAAATTAAGACTCTCGAAGTCGAAGGAATTCATAGAGATTACTTAAGAATCGCCTACGCTGGAAATGAAACGCTTTATGTGCCTTTAGAGCAGTTCCGTCTTGTGAGGAAATACGCCGGAAGAGAAGGGGCGGCCCCAAAACTATCTCATTTGTCCGGTGGCGAATGGCAGAAGAAAAAAGAGCACATTAAGGAAAGGGTCAACGAATTGGCCGATCGCCTTATTGCGTTATACGGAGCGAGGGCTAAAACCACAGGTTTCTCTTTTCCTCCCGATGATGAACTGCAAAAGAAATTTGAAGAAGAGTTTCCCTACGAATTAACGCCTGATCAAGCCCGCTCTCTTAAAGAGATCAAAGCCGATATGGAGAAACCTGAAATCATGGATCGCCTTTTGTGCGGGGATGTTGGATTTGGCAAAACCGAAATCGCCTTCAGAGCTGCCTTCAAAGCCATTTTAGCAGGCAAACAAGTCGCGCTTCTTTGCCCTACGACATTATTGGCTCGGCAGCATTATGAAGTAGCGATGCAAAGATTTTCAGACTTTGGAATTCGGATTTGCCTTTTTTCGCGGCTCGTTCCGCCTGCTCTTCAGAAAATTTCGATTGAAGCGGTAAAAAACGGCAAAGTCGATTTGGTTATTGGAACTCATCGGCTTTTGAGCAAAGAAATACAGTTCAAAGATTTAGGCTTCCTTATCGTGGATGAGGAACAGCGTTTTGGGGTTGAGCAAAAAGAGAAGATAAAAGAGATGAAAAAGAACGTTGATGTTCTGACGCTTTCCGCCACCCCGATCCCGCGGACCCTGCAAATGTCTCTCGTCGGAATTCGTCCCCTTTCCCAGATCAACACAGCGCCGGATTCCAGAATGCCTATTCAAACTTATGTCGCTCCTTATAAAGAAGACGTTGCTTTTGAACTGATTCAGCGGGAATTAGCTCGGAATGGCCAAATTTTTTATGTCTATAACAAAGTGGCTTCCATTTATATGAAGGCCAATCTCATCGCTAGGGCCATCCCTTCTGCCAAGATAGGGGTCGTTCATGGTCAGATGGAAAAAGAAGAGATCGAAGATGTCATGTCGAAATTCTATGATAACGAAATAAACGTTCTCGTTTGCACTTCCATCATCGAAAACGGAATCGATATTCCTAACGCCAACATGATTATCGTGGAAGACGCGGATAAGTTTGGCCTTTCTCAGCTCTATCAAATAAAGGGAAGAGTCGGTCGGGGCGATCGTATTGCTTACGCTTATTTGATGTATAAACCTCAAAAAGACATGAACGAAGAAGCGCAAAAACGCCTTCAAGCCATTCAGGAATTCACCGAACTCGGGAGCGGCTACAAAATCGCGCAACGGGATTTGATGATTCGCGGGGCGGGGGACATCTTGGGAGCCGAGCAAGCGGGGTTTATCGACACAATCGGTCTCGATCTTTATATGAAGCTTCTTAATGAAGCCATTACCGAAAAAAAGACCGGAATCAAGGCCGAACAGCCCAAAGCCAATCATCTTTTCGACATTGACGCCTATATTCCGAAGACTTATGCCATCAATAGCGACAAGGTTGAACTTTACCAAGAACTGGAAAATGCCAAAAGCGAATCTGAAGTTGACCTTTTAGCCAAACATATGCGTGATGTCTATGGGAAACTTCCTGATGAAGTTCGGCTTTTGTTGGCCAAAAAGAAAATTGACCTTTTGGCTTCAAGCGAAGAATTTTCTTCCGTCACTGAGGGGGACACCTATATTGATGTTCTTATGAGCGATGCGTTTTCGCAGGTTAACGGAATCGGGGTCGATCTCTTCAACGTTGTGGTTCCTTTTCTTTCTTTTATTACCGTTAATTTTCTCGAAAAAAAACTTCATATTCGGATGAACAAAGGCAAAGATTGGCTCATTAATCTCGACAAACTGCTTCGCACCATTCATTCGCTTTATCTCAAATATAAGGAAAGGGCCTCTGTGATAAACTAAAAACATGAGAATCGATAAATGGCTTAAGGTTGCGCGTCTTACCAAAAGACGCGAAATTGCCAAGCAACTTTGCGATGACAATGACATCCTCATCAACGGGCATTTGGCTAAACCTATGACGGAAATCCATGTTGGAGATGACCTTGTTCTTCAAATGGGAAGGCATAAAATCTTGGCAAAAATCATTTCTATTCGCGAATTTGCCCGAAAAGAAGAGGCTGTTGGTATGTATGAGATCATCAAAGACGAAATAACTGAAAGAGGAGGAAGCGACAATGCTTGATTACAAATTTGGTCCCAAGAATACTTACTTGGTGGCGGTAACTTACGGTCCTGAATCGATGGCGCTTCTGGATATGATGCAAAAATCGGGCGTCAAACCCATCGTCTGTTTTGTTAATTATCGCCTCGGGAGCCTCATCGACCAAGCGGAAACAAAACTCAAAGAATATTGCCAAGAAAAAGGATTAACCCTTGAAATCGGGGATGCCAAAGATACCGACATCTCGGGGAAAGACGCCGACTTCGAAAAATGGTCGAGGGATGTCCGTTATTATTTCTTTGATAAATTTTACAAAAAGCATCATGCGGCTTCGCTCTTTTTAGCGCACACGCAGGACGATATCATTGAATCCTACCTCCTCGTTAAAAGATTCGGAGGCAAAATGTCGCTTCAGGGACTCAACAAGGTTTCGTCCTATCGTGGCATGATCATTGTTTCGCCTTTGTTAAACTATTCGAGTGAAGATATTTTTGAATACGTCGCTGTCAATAACGTGCCATCATCTCGTGATATTAGAGCATTTGAAACCTCTGAGTTTCGTTCGAAAATCCGACAGGATATCGTCGAAAAACTAAACGAGGTTGAACGGGACCAAATTTTGTCGGAAATCAATAAAGAATATGATGATAAAATTCAATTTGCCAGCGCCATCGACAAATCAATTTCGGCAGAGAGCAGTCTCAACATTCGGGAAATAATAGCTTTGTCCGAAGATGAATTTGCCCAAACGATCATGGATTTCGTGAATAAAAAAGCCAGTGAACATTGCACAATCACCCCAAAGTTATTAGAGAGCATCCGCAAAATGTGCCTTGATCCTAATCCCAACATGACTCATCGAATCCAAGGCAACGTTTATATGGTCAAGGAATATGATGAACTCAGCATCGACAACGATGGTTTGGATTTGCCCTATTCTTATGTTTTGAAAAAGCCCGGAAAATTCTCTTGCCCGATCTTTGACCTGGACTTCACCTCAGGGGCGGAAGACCGCAATATTCACAAATCTGATTATCCTTTGACGATTCGCAGCGTTTTGCCTCAAGACATCAGCATTTATGGTGGCTACATGGCCCCGGCTAAAAAAATGCTGTCCGCGGCTGGGATTTCCGAGAGGCTTTTAAAGGTTTGGCCGGTCTTTCTTAACAAAGACGGAAAAATAGTCTACATTCCAAGGTATAAGAAAGGCTTCAGCGAATATCATTCTTCAATCCTCTCAATTCATGTAAAAGATGAAGAAAAATGAGAGTAAAATGCTTGTTACGTACACCTAGAAGGGTGTATCGTGCGTGTGTCGCCAACAAAAGGCGCTAGGCAAAGAGTTAATCTATTGCAAAAGGAGGACCCCATGAACGAAGATAAAAAAAAGCGAAGTGTGTGGTCTTATATTCTCCCTTATTTGATTACGACGGTTTTCGTAGTTCTTATCGTTTGGTTTGCTTTATCACAGCTGTCCACCAACGTGCAAACCTGGAATACTAATGATGTCGATACCTATTTTGCTTATAACATCGATAAAGGCACCTATGATAAGACGCCTTCCAGTTCGGCTAATCACTATTATCTGCAGTCTTTTAAGACGACGACCAAAAATCAATCCGTTGTCGTGGTGACCGGGGTCGCTTACTCCGAAGAGGAAATCGATAAATACAGCGATCGTTACACTCCAAATTACCAAGCCTTCACCGTGACCATAAATCCGGTCTATTGGGATAATTCTTGGGTGGCTACCGATGGGGCAAAGCATCTTCCTTATAGTACGATTTTCTATCAGAAAATCGAAGAATGGAACAACGATATTTATCCGTCCTGCCAGCGTTTATCGGCTGGCGCTTTCACGTCTAGCGATCCTTATGAAGTCAGTTGGTGGGATACATGGGGCCCAACCATTATTCAGATTGTCGTCATCGGAGGCATTACCCTCTTCTTATTTATCAAACTCAATCAGTCTGTGAACGGTTCGAACCGGACGGCTTTGGATTTCAACAAATCCCCGGCGCGACGGGAAGACGCAAGCAAAGTTCGTTTCTCCGATGTCGCAGGTTGCGATGAAGAGAAGGCCGAAATGGTCGAGATGGTCGAATATTTAAAAGAGCCAAAGAAATATTCGAAGTTTGGGGCTAGATTGCCTAAAGGCGTGCTTTTAATCGGACCTCCGGGCACAGGCAAAACCCTCTTGGCCAAAGCCGTGGCGGGCGAAGCCGGCGTTCCTTTCTACAGCATTTCCGGTTCGGATTTCGTTGAAATGTTCGTTGGCGTTGGCGCTGGTCGTGTCCGCGATCTCTTTAAGCGCGCTAAGCAAACCGCCCCTTGCATCATCTTCATTGATGAAATTGATGCCGTGGGTCGTCAACGTGGCGCTGGTTTAGGCGGTGGAAACGACGAGCGTGAGCAAACTCTCAATCAATTGCTCGTGGAAATGGACGGGTTTGAATACAACTCTGGAATTCTCGTCATGGCCGCGACAAACCGGGACGATGTCTTGGACCCCGCTTTGCTAAGACCTGGCCGGTTCGACCGCATCATCACCGTAAGCCTTCCTAACTGCGAAGGACGCGAAGCCATCTTCAAGGTCCATGCGCGCAACAAGAAGATCGATCCCTCTGTGGATTTCCATTCTTTGGCCAAACGCACCGTGGGTTTCTCGGGCGCTGATATCGAAAACATTTTAAACGAAGCCGCCATTCTGGCTGTTCGTTTCCATAAGGATTCCGTAGGTATGGCAGAGATCGACGAAGCCATCGACCGTCGCATCGCCGGACCTGCCAAATCTTCAAAAGGAATGAACGATCAAGAACGGCGGGAAGTGGCCTTTCACGAAGCTGGACATGCCGTTATTGGCTTAGTCTTGCCTTATTCCGAGAAGGTTCAGAAGATCACCATCATCCCGCGTGGCAACACGGGCGGTCATGTCTTAATGACCCCAGACGACGATCGTTTCATCTTGACGAAAAAAGAGCTCTTAGCCCAAATCACGGGTTTGCTTGGCGGCCGTGCTTCCGAAGAGATTTTCTTCGACGATATCTCAACCGGTGCCGAAAACGACATCCAGGAAGCCACCAAACTGGCTCGTGCCATGGTTACTGAATTCGGAATGTCCGATCTCGGCCCTATCCAATACGAGAAAAACTCTACCTCGGTTTTCTTAGGCCGTGATTACGCCGACACCCAGAAAAACTTCTCAACGCAAATCGCTTTCGAGATTGACAAGGCGGTTCGCCAAATCATCGATTCTTGTCATGACGAAGCCAAAAAGATCCTGTTGGCTCACACGCAAGAAGTCACTCTTATAGCGACGACGCTTCTCGAGAAAGAGACCATTACCGCGGAGGAAATCGATTCTCTTGTGAAGACTGGTAAACTGCCAGTCAAACAGGTTGGAGTCGTCTCCGAGAAGAACATCTCCGCTCAGGAAAAAGCCGTGCTTGAGGGCAAGGTCTCCGCAGAGAACCAGATTAAGCAGGATTCTGATAGGGATGCTGCTGCTACGTCTGCTCAAATTGACACGGCGGCAAAAGCCCCTGAAACGCCGAAATCCGATGTTCCGACGAAACCCGCCGATTCCTCGAGTCAAAGCGAGCCCTCGGACAAAGACAAAAAATAGGAAGGAGGCCGCAAGGCCTTCTTTCTTTTATTGGCATTATGGAAAAGATTGAAATAGGCGGAATCCCCTTAAGGGGCAATGTTGTTCTTGGCCCGATGGCTGGCGTTACGACCTTGGCTTATCGGGAATTCATGAAACCTTTCGGAGTGGCCCTTTCCTATAGCGAAATGATCTCCGATTGCGGCCTCGATTACGGAAACAAGAAGACCATGGATTACTTCAAGACCTCCTTGGCCGACCGCCCAGTGGGGCTGCAACTATTTGGTTTTAAAACCGAAAACACGCTTAAGGCGATCGAAGTTCTCGAAAAGCATGCCGATTATGACTTATTGGACATCAATCTTGGCTGCCCCGTTTATAAAGTCGTGAAAACCGGAGCGGGTTCCGCTTGGCTCAAAGACCCAAACGCTCTTTATTCTTATATGCACGCAATCTGCAATAAATCCCACAAGCCGGTGACGGCTAAAATAAGGCTAGGTTGGGATTCTGCCTCGATTAACGCTTTTGAAGTTTCCTCATTGCTCGAAAAAGCCGGAATCCAAATGTTGACCGTTCACGCCAGAACTTCAAAGCAGGGCTATACCGGGCAAGCCGACTTCACGCGAATTAAAGGATTAGGGAAAAAACTTTCGATTCCTCTTTGCGTGTCTGGGGATATCCTGACGCCCGTTAAAGCGGTGGGAGCGATGAACGAGGCCAACGCTTCTTTGGTGATGGTGGCCCGCGGTGGGCTAGGAAACCCCCGCCTTGTCACCAACATCCAAAATCTTCTCGATGGCAAAGACCTTTTGCCCGCCCCTACCGTTTTCGAACAAGCCCAATGGGCCGAGGATTTCTCAAAAAGGCTTGTCGAATATGAAGGCTCTAGAACCGCGATTATGCAACTTCGGGGTCTTGTCCCCCATTTTTTCTCGGGGTTTCCTGGATACAAAAAAATTCGGGGCGAAATTTCGATGAACATCAAAACTTTTGATGATTTGATCATTATTCTTGAAGGGATTAAAAATCGGGAAAGACTTTAAATCTATTTCGCCTTTAAAAGGTCAAAAACAGGTCTAAATACGGGTTTTTGGAAAGAGTGAAAATTTATTAACGAAATGGCCCTTGACGAATGGTTTTTCGATACTAGAATATTCAAGTGCTAATAAAAAGGTTCGTAACCGAACAATGGAACAAAAAGAACAGCATCCGTTAGGCGCGGAAATCCGCCATACCGGGAATGCCATAAAAAATTACATCAACAATGTGCTTCTTGCAAAACTAAACGAAAAGCTCACAGGAGTCGAAGGGATGACCATGGTTTTTATTTTCCGCCATCAAGGGCAGGATCTTTCCGCTCGCGATGTCATGGCCCGCTTTGACGTTTCCAAAGCTACCGTTTCTCAGATTCTGCACGGAATCGAGAAAAAAGGACTTATTGTCATGAAACCGCTTAAGGATGATAAGCGAGTCAAAATCATCGTCTTGACGGCCAAAGGGCAAAAAATAAACGAAGAATTCACGACTCTCTTTACGGAGATGAATTCCAAAATCGAAAAGGGTCTAACGGAAGACGAAAAGATACAATTGCGTTCCACGCTTCTAAAGATGCGAGAAAACATCGGCGATCAATGTCCGTCGAATAACCAAAAACATTCGGAGAAAAAAGTATGAAAACTTTAAAAACGATTCTGTATTATGTCCACGGCTACTGGAAAGACACAATCTTAACCTGGCTCTTTGTTTTACTGGAGACGGTTTGCGAAATTCTTGTCGTTTTCTTCATGCAATTCCTGATTAACGATATCAATGTAAGCAAAATGAATGGTGTCATAAATCAAAATGCTGTTAATGGAATTTACCTGTATTCTGGTATTATTGCAATTTTGGCGGTGCTGGGGGCGGTTTTCGGAATCATGTCTGGTTTTTGGTCGGCTAGCGCGTCGGCGGGATTTGGCAAAAACCTCCGTGAAGCCATGTATGTCCAAATTCAAAAATATTCTTTTAAGAACATCGATAAATTCTCAACCAGTTCCATCATCACTCGCACGACGACCGATGTCGCCAACGTTCAAAACGCTTTTCTACAGGCGATTCGGGCCGTCATCAGAGCTCCGTTCATGATGGTTTTTGCTTTAATCATGTGTGCCGTCACGGATTGGAAGTTGGCTTGGATTTTCCTTGTTATTATTCCGTTTGTCTTGATTTTCTTGGTCGTAATGTCCACCAAGGTTCATCCTATTTTTGTTCGTATTTTTGATACTTACGATAATCTTAATGAAGCGGTGGGAGAGGATGTTGAAGGCATTCGCGTCGTTAAATCATATGATCGCGAGGATTATGAAAAGAAGAAATTTAACGGGATCTCGGATTTTATTTATCGGAACTTCGTCAAAGCCGAGAAAATCTTATCCTGGAACGGACCGGTCGTGAACTTTGCGATCTACGGCTCCATCATCGTGCTCTCCTTTTTCGGGGCCGAGGCCATCGTGAACACCAACAGCGTGGAATTGAGCGTTGGCGGCTTAAGCACCCTCATCACTTATGTCATGCTTATCATGGCGGCCCTCGTTTGGGTTTCGATGGTCTATGTTATGATCATCATCGCTCGAAACGGAGCTGAACGAATCGTTGAGGTCATCGAAGAGAAACCGGACATCGTTTCTCCGCAAAACGCCATTATGGAAGTTCCAAACGGGGATGTCGATTTCAACCATGTTAATTTTTCCTACGTCGATGACAAAAAAGTTCTTGTTGATATCGATTGCCATGTTAAATCCGGCACTATGATCGGCATTTTGGGCTCGACGGGGTCCAGCAAGACCACTCTGATCAGCCTTATCGCCCGTCTTTACGACCCAAGCGAAGGCTCGGTCTACGTCGGGGGCCACGACGTCAAGGAATACGATCTGAAAGTCCTTCGCGATTCCGTCGCGGTGGTCCTTCAGAAGAACACCCTTTTCACCGGATCAATCCGAGACAATCTCTTGTGGGGCGATGCGTCAGCGACCGACGAGGCCATCATGAAAGCCTGCGATCTCGCTCAGGTTACTTCCTTCCTTAAAGACATGCCCCAAGGGCTCGATACGATGATTGACGAAGGCGGAACGAACGTCTCAGGCGGACAGAAGCAGCGTCTTTGCATTGCCCGGGCCCTTCTCAAGAATCCGAAGATCCTCATCCTCGACGATTCCACAAGCGCTTGCGATACCCATACCGACGCCTTGATTCGAGAAGCGCTTCAAAGCGAACGCAAAGATCTGACTAAATTCATCATCGCCCAACGCGTTCTTTCCGTCAGGGATTGCGACGTTATTTGGGTTATGGATCACGGAAGCATCGTCGCCATGGGATCAAGCGACGAACTCATCAAGAGCTGCCCGATTTACAAAGAACTCTATGAATCCCAGTTAGGTGGAGGTGATTTTGATGCTCGCAACTAATCTTCGTCCAACCAAAGGCGGAAGAAACATGGCTCAGATCTCGCGAAAAGACCAGACGAAAGCCATGAAACGTCTTCTTGGCTACGTTACGAAATATTATCCATGGCAGTTTGTCCTCGTACTGATCTGCATCGTTTTTTCAAGCGGCGTTGGCGTTGTCGGCAGCTTCTTTGTCGGCAACATCGTCATCGATAGATTTGTGGCGCCGGCTCTTGCCGGTGCGGCTTTTGACCAAGGGGGCTTTGGCCTTGCCATCATGATCATGGCGCTCATTTATCTTGTCGGCGTCGTCGCTAACTACGTCTATAGCATCATGATGGCCATCATCGGCCAAGGGGTCCAGCGGATTATCCGTGATGAACTCTTCAATCACATGCAGGATCTCCCTGTTTCCTATTTCGATCAGCGAAGCCATGGCGACATCATGTCCATTTACACCAACGACATCGATGCCTTGCGGGAAATGCTTTCGCGCGCGCTTCCGATGGTCGCCTCCTCGCTCATGACGATGGTCGCCTGCTTTGTGATGATGCTTTATACCGATTTCTTGCTGACGGGCGTCGTCGTTTGTTTCACCATTCTGATTTTCTTCCTCACCAAATACTATGCGAAGATGTCTGGCAAATACTTTGTCGCCCAGCAAATTGAATTAGGAAAAACCAATGGTTACATCGAGGAAATGACCAATGGCCAAAAGGTCGTGAAGGTTTTCAATTACGAGGAACGGAACATCGAAGGTTTTAAAAAACACAACGAAGCCTATTACGAATACTCGGTGAAGGCCAACGGCTTCGCCAACGTTTTGATGCCAGCCGTTAATCAATTAGGGAATGTTCAGTACGTGATCATCGCTCTTATCGGAGGTCTCACGATCGTCAACGGGATTAATGGCTTTTCCCTTAGGGGCGTCAATCAACTTGGGGTTGGCATCATCGTGAGTTTCCTGCTTTATTCCAAAGCCTTCATCCAGCCAATCGGTCAAGTGTCTCAGCAGCTTAACGTCGTGGGCTTAGCCCTTGCTGGCGCAACCCGAATCTTCGAAATCACCGATGTTCCCGCCGAAGTCGATAACGGCTACGTCGAGCTTTGCTTCGCCAAGCCGGACAAGGACGGGAACCCAGTCGAGGTGTCGGAGAGAACCGGGCGATGGGCTTGGAAGCATCCGCACAAGGACGGGGCGCCGACCACCTATGTTTGGTTAACGGGCGAGATTGAATTTAACGATGTTGATTTTGCCTATATTTCCGGGAAAACGGTTCTTCATAACATCACCTTGACGGCCAAACCCGGCCAGAAGATCGCCTTCGTCGGCCCGACCGGGGCCGGCAAGACCACCATCACGAACCTCATCAACCGCTTCTACGACATCGAGGACGGCAAGATCCGTTACGATGGCATCAACATCAACAAGATCAAGAAAACCGACCTTAGGCGATCACTCGGAATCGTTCTTCAAGACACCACCCTCTTCACGGGGACCGTCAAAGAAAACATCCGTTTTGGCAAACTCGACGCGACCGACGATGAAATCATCGCCGCCGCGAAAAAGGCCAATGCCGATTCGTTCATTCAGAACCTGCCAGACGGCTATGACACGGTTCTCAATAATGCCGGCGCCTCTCTTTCGCAAGGACAGCGTCAGCTCTTGTCGATTGCCCGGGCCGCTGTGGCGGATCCCCCCGTCATGATCCTCGACGAGGCGACCTCCTCGATCGACAGCCGGACCGAGAAGCTCGTCCAGGAGGGGATGGACGCCATCATGAAGGGCCGCACGGTCTTCGTGATCGCCCACCGCCTCTCCACGGTGAAGAACGCGGACGTCATCATGGTCATCGACGCGGGACGCATCATCGAGAGCGGCTCCCACGACGAGCTCATGGCCAGAAAAGGCAAGTACTACCAGCTCTACACCGGGAACGCCATCGAAGAAAGCTAATCGGATTCTCCTATTGCAGGCGTATAGGGATATGGCTCTTTTAAATTGCCGTCTTTGCGAAATTTTATGAAGAAAAAAAGCAGCTGCTTTGGCTTTCGAAGCGCTTTTATTGGCCAAAAATTATCGATGTTATTTATGACGCGTAGAATAAGAATTTGTCCTATTGGCACCTGCTATGAAAAACTTGTTCTATTTTTCAATTATTTCCAACGAAAAAGCCGTAAGTCTCAGCCGGGCTCGATATTTTCGTAAAATCTTTTTGATTGAGATAGATAAAAGCGCTGCCTTGATTTTGAATCTTATTATTCCGCCTTCGGATCCCGAACACAGTTTAGTGGGCTGATTGCGTTTTCTGAGCCGGTTAATTTCGGCTATATTCAGGAAAACATATTTTTTTGGTGCTTTTTCGTTCTCCCATAAACTAAAAACCGCTTCGGGCGGTGGGTCCAAAATCAATGATTAAAACAATTCGCTTTTTGCTGAAATATCTACGGGGATATCGAAAGTATCTCGTCTTGACTTGGCTTTTTGTGGCTTTGGAGGCCTTCTCGGATATCGTCATCCCTTTTTTCATGCAGTTCATGATTGATGCGATTAACGCTTTCAATACCCCGGGATATATTTCGGTTTCGGGATCGAAGTATGGGGCGCTTGTGGCTTGGGTTATCGGCTTGGTTCATCAGCAGGGCGGCGGCACCTATGACGCCTTTATTTACGGGGCGATTATGGCGGTGTTTGCGATTCTCGGAGCCGTTTTCGGGGTTTTGGCTGGGTGGTATGCCGCTTCGGCTTCGGCGGGTCTGGCCAAAAACCTCCGACAAGCCATGTATTATCATCTCCAAGATTTTTCGTTCAACAACATCGATAAATTCTCGGCGGGTTCAATCGTCACCCGCATCACTACCGACACCCAAAACGTCCAATTTGCCTTTCATATGACCATTCGAGCCATTCTCAGGGCCCCGCTCATGATAACCTTCGCTCTCATCATGAGTTTTTTCACAAGTTGGAAACTGGCTCTCATTTTCGTGGTTCTTATTCCGATCGTCCTCGGGATTCTTATCCCCTTGGCCAATGCGGTTCATCCTCTTTTCCAGTCGATTTTCCAAAAATACGATGACCTCAATCAGTGCGTCCAAGAGGATTTGGATGGCATCAAAACGGTGAAAGCCTTTAACCGGCAAGACGTTGAGAAAAAGAAATTCAGCGGCATCAGCGATTTCATTTATCGGAACTTCACCAAAGCCGAAATGGTAATGGCTTTCAATAATCCAGTCATGCAGCTCTTCATTTATGGCTCGATTTTATCCATTTCCTTTTTTGGCTCCTTGATCATCGTCAATAGCGGTGGCGCCGAGCTTTCCACCGGTGGTCTCGCCACGTTGTCCATCTATGTCGTTCAAATCATGAACGCTACGGTATTGGCGCTTTCTTTCTACGCTTCCATCGTCGTTTCAAGAAATTCGGGCGAACGAATCGTCGAGCTTTTGCAAGAAAAGCCCGATCTTGCCTCCCCCGGCCATCCTCTTACGGCCGTTCCTAACGGATCGGTTGCGTTCAAAGACATAACCTTTCATTATCAAAATGGCAACGATGTCCTCCATCACATCAATTTAACCGTTAAGCCCGGAGAAACGATAGGAATAGTAGGACCCACGGGTTCTTCCAAGAGCACTCTCATGAGTTTGATCGCCCGCCTCTACGACGTCAGTGAAGGAAGCGTTTTGGTCGGGGGCCACGACGTCAGGGAATACGATCTGAAAGTCCTTCGCGATTCCGTCGCGGTGGTCCTCCAGAAGAACACCCTTTTCACCGGGACCATCAAGGAAAATCTCCACTGGGGCGATCCCAATGCGACTGATGACGAGATTAGGCAGGCCTGCTTAATCGCTCAAGCCGACGATTTCATTGAAAAATTCCCTGACAAATATGGGACCCTGCTCGATGAGGGGGGAACGAACGTCTCAGGAGGGCAGAAGCAAAGAATTTGCTTGACGAGGGCCCTTCTCAAGAACCCGAAGATCCTCATCCTCGACGATTCGACTTCGGCGGTCGATACCCACACCGACGCCTTAATCAGGGCCAGCCTTAAAACGGCGAAACCCGGTGTTACGACATTCATTGTGGCCGAACGCATCCTTTCAGTCATGAACTGCGATCTCATCCTTGTCATGGACCAAGGCTCCATTGTGGCAAGAGGCACGAGCGACGAGCTGATGGGAAGTTCGCCAATCTACAAAGAACTCTATGTTTCCCAAATTGGGGGAGGTGATTTCGATGCCAGCAAATAAAAACGTTTCGGCGGCCCTTTCAACCCAGAAGATCTCATCAAAGGAAGCCCGCCATTCGATTCGTCAGCTCTTTTGGTATTCCCTTCATTACTATCCACTGGAGTTTTGGCTTTCTTTGTTTTGCATCATCATCTCAAGTTTGGCCGGGGTTCTCCCGATGGTTTTTTTGGGAGTCGTCATCGATCAAATCAATAGCATTCTCGCAGGAAGCCTCTCATCGAACGCCGGACTTGCCCTCATTGGCAACGAGATCCTGATTGTGTCCCTTGTTGTCGTGGTGGGTATGGTGGCCAGCTATCTTTATAACTATCTGGAGGCTCGTCTCGCCCAAGGCGTTCAGAAGAGAATCCGTGATGATCTCTTCGATCGCATGCAGGATTTGCCCCTTTCTTATTTTGATACCAGAACGCATGGTGACCTGATGTCGATCTACACGAACGACGTCGACGCGCTTCGGGAGGCGCTGAGTCGCAGTTGGCCAATGATTCTCTCGGGCCTCATCACCATGGCCATTATTATCGGAACCATGTTCTACCGGAACTGGCTTTTGGCTTGCATCGTCATCATTTTGACGGTGCCTGTGGTTTTTCTCAGTTTGTATATTTCCAAAATGAGCGGGCGTTATTTCCTTTATACGCAGGCGGCATTGGCTAAAACCGATGGCTACGTCGAGGAACTTGTCAGCGGCCAAAAAGTCGTGAAGGTTTTCAATTACGAAAAAAGAGCGGAGGAATCCTTCGATCCCATCAACGACGATCTTCGCTTGCAGTCGATGAAAGCGAATCAATTCGGCAATATCGTGATGCCAATCGCCAACCAAATGGCCAACATCCAATATGTTATCCTGGCGCTGGTTGGAGCTTTTCTCATTTTCAACAGCGCCTCGCTTCCGTGGTATTTGTCCTCGCTCACGGTTGGGAGTCTCGTCAGTTTCCTGGTCCTTTCCAAGATTTTCGCCCAGCCGATGGGCCAGGTGGCGCAGCAGGTCAATAGCATCGACACCGCATTGGCCGGTTCTTCCCGCATTTTCGCGCTGATAGGCCAGCCGCAGGAATCCGACGATGGCTATGTCGAACTTTGCAACGCCATTTCGGATAAAGACGGCAATCCAACTGAGGTTGCTCAAAGGACGAACCAATGGGCTTGGAAGCATCCGCACAAGGACGGGGCGCCGACCACCTATGTTTGGCTCAAGGGGAAAATCGATTTCTTCGATGTTGACTTTGCCTATGTCCCGGGCAAACTCATATTGCATAACATCACCTTGACGGCCAAACCCGGCCAGAAGATCGCCTTCGTCGGCCCGACCGGGGCCGGCAAGACCACCATCACGAACCTCATCAACCGCTTCTACGACATCGAGGACGGCAAGATCAGATTTGACGATATTAACATCAACAAGATTAAAAAGGCGGATCTCAGAAGGTCGCTCGGAATGGTTCTTCAAGATACGAACCTCTTTACCGGATCGATTTGGGATAACATCCGTTTTGGCAAACTCGACGCGACCGACGAAGAGGTGGTGAATGCCGCCAAGTTGGCCAACGCCGATGGTTTTATTACTCAGTTGCCGCAGGGTTACGACACCATCCTCGAAAAAGCCGGGAACAATTTGTCTCAAGGGCAGAAGCAGCTCATCTCGATTGCTCGAGTCGCCGTTGCCAATCCCCCCGTCATGATCCTCGACGAGGCGACCTCCTCGATCGACAGCCGGACCGAGAAGCTCGTCCAGGAGGGGATGGACGCCATCATGAAGGGCCGCACGGTCTTCGTGATCGCCCACCGCCTCTCCACGGTGAAGAACGCTGACGTCATCATGGTCATCGACGCGGGCCGCATCATCGAGAGCGGCTCCCACGACGAGCTCATGGCCAGAAAAGGCAAGTACTACCAGCTCTACACCGGGAACGCCATCGAAGAATCCTGAAAAGAAGGACGGGAGAAATCCCCATCCTTCTTCGATGTTGCCATTTATGGCTTCCTACGGCATAATAATCCTAGAGATATCATCATACCAATGCGCATTTAGCGGGACAAAAAAGAAATCTGACATTTGGATTTCTTTCTTCGCCTCGTTTTTCTTTGCCACGGAGGTGAATCATGTTAAAAGTCGAAAATCTGTCAATCAAAATCGTTGCCGATGATCGTTATCTGGTTCAAGGGCTTTCTTTTAACGTCAACGCTGGGGAAAGGATTGCCGTAACGGGAGAGGAAGGCAACGGGAAAACAACCCTGCTGCGCGTTTTGGCCCGCGAGAAAGTCCCAGGAATCGAATGGGAAGGCTCTGTCGTTTATGAAGGAATGGCAGCCTATCTGGAGCAGGAGCCCAAAGTTCGCTGGCGGGGCTTTTCAACCTTGGATTTCCTTCTTCGGAGAAGCCAGGAGAAGCCGATTGATTTCGAAGACTACGCCCTTTTGGGAAAAGTCGATCGCTGCCGCGAACGCCTCGATGTTTCGTCTCAGAGTTTTTCCCTTGATAAGCCCGTGGAAACATATTCAGGCGGCGAAATGATCAGAATCTCGCTCCTCAAGGTTTTGCTGCGGGAGCCTTCCCTTCTTCTTTTCGACGAGCCCACGAACGACCTTGATCTCGATTCGTTAGCTTATTTGACGGATTTTTTGCTCAAGGAAAAGAGACCTTTGCTTTTTGTTTCCCACGACGAAATGCTGCTCCGCGAGGTTTCGACGGGCGTCATCGAACTTCAACAGCTTAAAAAGAAAAGCGAGGCTCGTTCTCTTTTTATGAACGTTCCCTATGACGACTACGTTTCCGTGATGGCCCGCAAAGATGAAGCCGATCGGATAACGGGAGAGAAGCAGCGGGCCAATTACGCCAAAAAAATGGAGCGTTTCCGCCAAATCTATCAAAAGACGGAATATCTTCAGGCCAATCTCCCACGAGCTGGAAGCGATACTCAAGGACGTCTTTTGAAGAAACACATTCATGCGCTTAAAAGCGAGGAAAGACGGCTCAACAAGACAAAAGAGGACTTTGTGAAAATTCCAGAAGAGAAACGTGTCATTAACCTTTTTTTCGCCGAAAGCGTGGTTTTTCCTTCGAATAAAAAGCTGGATATCGATATTCCAGAACTTGTCGCAGGGGGCCGCGTCTTAGCCACCAAGGTGCGGCTAAGAACTCTCGGACCCGAGAAAATCGCCATCATCGGGAAAAACGGGGTGGGCAAAACCACCTTGATGCGCCAAATCCTTGCCCAGTTGAAAGACCGTTCCGATCTCAAGGCGGGGTATATGCCGCAAGATTACGAAGAAATCCTAAGGGGCGAAGAAACCCCTTATTTCAACCTCGCCCCGACTTCCGATAAAAAAGAGCAGGAGAAGCTGAAGACGCTCCTTGGCAACGAATTGTTCACGCCCGAGGAAATGGAGAAACCCGTGGCAGCCTTATCGGGCGGCGAGAAAGCCAAGATCCTTTTGACCCGACTCGTGCTTGAAAAGGCCAACGTCCTTTTGCTTGATGAGCCGACCCGGAATCTGTCTCCGGGATCGGTGAGGGAGGTTTCTGCTCTTTTATCCGATTATAAAGGCCTTGTCATCGCCATCAGCCATGACCGGCTTTTCTTAACCTCCGTTTTCTCGAAAATCTACGCGTTGACCTCCGAAGGACTGTTCCTTTTGGATTAGGCCATAAACCCGATGCCTTCCAAAGCCAAATGGGTTAAACTATCCCTGCGTAAATTCGAGGTAAAACCATGGAAGAAGAGAAATTAAGCGATCAAGAAGCGGTCCGTCAGGCCAAACTTGAGAAGTACAAAGAGCTCGGAGTGGATCCTTTTGGCGCCCGCTACGAGTGGAAGGACCAAATCCGCGATCTTCGAGCCAAATACGGCAAGATGACCCCCGAGGCGCTCGCGGCTAAACCCGTTGTCGCCAACGTGGCTGGACGGTTATTGGCCATTCGCCGGATGGGCAAGGCGAGTTTCGTTAATCTCAAAGACGAATATGGCCAAATCCAGGCTTGGATCGGCCAGGACGTCATTGGCGAGCATGATTATTCCGTCTTTAAACTTGCGGATCTAGGCGATATCGTCGGGCTTGAAGGCACTTTGATGCTCACAAGAACCGGCGAACTCACCATTCGCGTCAATAAGTACACCCATATCGTCAAATGCCTGAAACCTCTCCCCGAGAAGTTCCACGGATTGACGGACACCGAAGATCGTTATCGGCATCGGTACGTCGATTTGATCATCAATGACGAATCCAAAGCCATCGCCCTTATGCGACCGGCGATTGTGAAGGGTATCCGCGATTTTTGTGATGCCCAGGGCTTTGTTGAAGTGGAAACGCCGGTGCTTTCGCCGATTCTTGGCGGAGCGGCCGCCAAACCCTTCGTCACGCACCATAACGCCCTTGATAAAGATTTCTATCTCCGCGTCGCCACAGAGCTCAATCTCAAAAAATGCATGGTGGGCGGCATTGACCGCGTTTACGAGATCGGCCGCATTTTCCGGAACGAAGGCATCGATGCCAAACACAACCCCGAATTCACGACCATCGAGCTTTATCAGGCTTTTGGCGATTTGAGCGATATGCGGAAATGGGCCGAGGGCTTATTCCATTACATCGCTAAGAACGTCGTCAAAAAGGATGTCTACCAGTGGAACGGCCAGACCATCGATGTCGAGAAACCATTTGCTTGGGTCGAGATGGCAGATGCCATCAAAGAGAAGACCGGCATTGATTTCCGGGACGATATTCCCTTCGAGAAAGCGGTGGAATTGGCGAAAGAACACAAGGTGCCCCTTGATAAAAGCTGGAATAGCACGGGCTACATCATGCAGGCTTTCTTCGATGAACTTGTGGAGCCGACGTTAACGCAGCCGACCTTTATCCATACTTATCCGATTGAGGTATCGCCGTTGACTAAAAAGACCGCCGATCCTAGGTTTGTTGACCGCTTTGAGCTCTTCATTGCCGGAACGGAGTTCTGCAACGCCTATAGCGAACTCAATAACCCCTTCGACCAAAAGGAACGGTTTGAAGCCGAACTGGCTGCCCGCTCTCGCGGCGACGACGAGGCCAACGACATGGATCAGAGCTTTTTGGACGCCTTAAGTTATGGGATGCCCCCAGCGGGCGGCATTGGTCTAGGCGTCGATCGTTTCTGCATGCTTTTCACCGAGCAGCCCACTATCCGCGAAGTTTTGCTTTTCCCAACCATGAAGGACGAAAACTGACAAACGTTTTGTTGTTTTGAGGCCCTTGGGAGACCGAGGGCCTTTTATTGTCTCAGATGTGGCATTGAATTTTGAACATAAAAAATCCCCCCAAGGGCTTCGATTCTTGGAAGGGATCTGTGACGAAGACTTAGCTAAGTCTGCTATTACTTCTTCTCGGCAGGTTGAGCAGCTGGGGTAGCGGTGGTTCCAGCCGTAGTAGCGGTTGTAGCCTTAGCGCCTTTGTTCTTCTTAGACATGTAATTGCCCTCCTACGGAAATCACATTAGTCGGATTTTGGCTCCATGCAAGTTTAGATATGGCAAAACCGCGGAAAAGAAGACCCTGTCTTCGCAATCCGCTTTCAAAAGGCCTCAAAAAACGAATATTGCTTCATTATAAATATAAAAAACGTTCCTTATAATCTAATTAAAATATAAAAATGTAAAATATATTGCGTTTGCTTAGTTGACTGGGTCCAAAAGACGGGATGGCATCTATAGAATAGCAGAGGGAACCTGAACGCCCCTCACGCGATAATTCGTTTTCAAGGAAGCCGTCTTGCAAATAAGGGAAACTCTATTTGTATATGCCGGCTGGTCATCATATAATTGTGACCGCCTCGAACGAAGGATTTGAGGCGCACATACTCTTATGGTCACACGTTATATTGCGAGGTGATCCAGAGTCCAAAACTAGGAGGTGCCGCAAATGAAGAAGTACGAGATCATGTACATTCTTATCCCGACGTTGGAAGACGCCGCACGTAAGGATGAAATCGCCAAACTCCAGGGGATACTTGAGTCTAACAAGGCCAAGGTCACCGACGTCAAGGAGTGGGGCGTAAAGGATTTCGCTCATCCGATCAAAAAGCAACCGAAGGGCTACTACGTCGTGCTCAAAGTGAGCGCGGAGCCAGCCGCTCTTAAGGAATTTGATCGTTTAGCGAAACTCGATCTTAACGTCATTCGCCACTTGATTATCGCAGACCAAGACTGACGAACGTTTATTGGAGGATCGCCATTAATGCTTAATCGTGTTGTTCTAATTGGACGTCTCACCCGTGATCCGGAGCTCCGTAAAACGGCTTCGGGGATGTCGGTCGCTTCCTTCTCGATCGCCGTCGATGATAGTTACAAAGGCCCGAATGGAGAAAAGAACACGCTTTTCATGAATTGTTCCATGTTTGGGGCAAGAAGTGAGAGTTTTGCGAAATACTCCCGCAAAGGATCCCTTGTCGCCATCGAAGGTCGACTCACCCAACGAAAATACACGCGTAAAACAGACAATCAGCAAGTCACTGTCGTGGAAGTGGTCGCCGATAACTTCGAATTCCTCGATACGAAAGGCTCGTCAGCGGGCGTTGGCTCCGGAACTCCGGATGCCGGGAAAACACCCGAGACTCCGGCCGCTCAGCCCGAGAAAAAGAAGCAAGATGGTGGAAACCTTGATTCCATCGATGTTGTAGACGATGATCTTCCATTTTAAAATAACTGAAAGGAAATAAAATATGGCTTTCAAGAAAATGAGACCTCGGAAGAAGATTTGCTTCTTCACCAAGAACCACATAAAATTCGTTGACTACAAGGATGTTGAGCTGCTCTCCCGGTTCGTTAACCCGGATGGCAAAATCGCTCCCCGCAGTCAGACTGGAACTTGCGCGAAGTATCAGCGTGAGCTTGCCAAGGCCGTCAAGAACGCCCGCTTCATGGGATTGCTCCCCGAAGTTGGCCAAAAATAAATTATCGTTTTTTGACGAAAGAGACTCGGAAGGGTCTCTTTTTTACTATTAGCCCAACTCCCCGCACTCCTTCTTTTATCCCTAAAGGGGATAAGGCTATAATAACAAGGCAATGACAAAGACACTTACCAAACTTCGGCTTGTGGCGTTCGTTATCTTTATCGTCGAAGCCCTAACGATCATCGTGGCGGCTTTCTTGTGGGTCTTTAATGTTTTTTCTTTTCGCGATATCGACAACGTTGAAAGCTATATCTTCATTGCTCTCATTGTTTATTTTCTTGGCGATTCGCTTTTCTATTGGTTCTCCCTTGCGCGCCTTGACAAAGTCCGTCAAAGAAACGACATCGAAGCCGCAACGCTTGTCGGCGCGGATGTCCAGGAAGCTTATAATTTCGATCAGATCGGACTTGTGGTGGTTGATGAGCAGAACATCATCGTTTGGGCCAACAACCTCTTCAAAGATCGTCAGATTGATTTAGTGGATACAAACATTTTCGAGTGGATGCCATCTCTTTCCGACCTCGTGAACGCGCCAGTCAACAAAGTCGTAAAAGTCGAGATCAAAGGTCGAGAATATGACGTTAAGTATCTTTCAGAACCGCGCTTATTCGTCTTCAAAGACTGCACCGATTACGAAAACGTCGTCAGTTATTCCAAGGAACAAGCCGTGGTTCTTGGGATTATCATGATCGATAACTATGACGACATGGCTTCTGATACGGATGAATCTGCCGATGTCGTCGACAAAGTCCGATCCATCATCACGGATTACTGCCGGGATTTCGGGGTGCTGCTTCGCCGGGTTAAAGCCGATACCTACTTTGCCGTTTGCAATTTCTCTTCTCTCGACAAAATGGAAACCGATAAATTCTCTCTCTTGGAGAAAGCCCGTTCCATCGGCGCTAAAGACGACAACCCTCTTACTCTATCGATTGGTTTCGCCCATGATTTTCCCGACATCTCCAAATTGAACGAAATGGCCGCTAACGCAATTGATATCGCCCTTTCGCGAGGCGGCGATCAGGTCGTTGTCTCCCAATATGGTGCCGAACTCAAGTTCTTTGGTGGCAAAACCGAGGCGGTCGAGACCACTTCTAAAGTTAAGGTTCGTTCTGTAGCCGATTCGGTTATTTCCTTGATTAAAAGCTCTTCCAGCGTAATGATCATGGGCCATCAGGACATGGACATGGATTCCCTTGGCAGCGCCTTAGGGATCATGGCCATCTGCGATTGGTGCGGGAAGCCTAGCAAAATCGTCTATAACCAGAAGCTGGCAGAGCAGAAAACCCGTTTGGCTTTCCAATCGGCTTTCTCGCGTGACGCCTTTGATAAAATGACGATGACGCCTGAAGAAGCTCAAAGCGAACTCAAAGAAAGCACCCTAGTCGTGGTTGTGGATATCTCAGTTCCTGATCTCGTTATGGCGCCTAATCTCCTTGATGTGGCCTCCAAAATTATTGTTGTCGATCACCATCGGCGCGGTGACAAGTTTATTGATCGCCCGGTTTTGGCTTATATCGAGCCGAGCGCCTCTTCCGCTTCGGAACTTGTGACGGAAATGATTCGCTATGCCACAGCTAACCCTAGAATTGAACTTAAGCCAACCTTCGCTACCATCATGCTTTCGGGCATTTTTCTTGATTCCAACTATTTCAAAGGAAAGTCCACTGGCATGAGGACCTTCGAAGCAGCCGAAATTCTTAAGGAATATGGCGCGGACAACGCCGTGGCGGATGATTACCTCAAAGAGGAATTTGAGGAATACAGTCTCATCAACAAAATCATCGGGTCGATGCAGACCCCTCACTATGGCATCGTTTATTGCGTTTCGGACGATAAGGATATCATTGAGCGGAGCACTTTAGCCAAAGTCGCCAACCAGCTCATGCAACTCAAAGGAATCAATGCTTGCTTTGTCGTCGGAAAGACCGATGATAAGTCTATCCGTATCTCCGCAAGAAGCGACGGCACCGTCAACGTGCAGATGCTTTGCGAGAAGATGGGCGGAGGGGGCCATTATACTGGGGCCGCAGCTTTATTCGAAGGAACGACGACGCAAAGCGTCGTGAGCACCTTGTTGACCACCTTGGATGAATACCTTGATGCGGCCAGAAGCAGCGTTAACAGCGAAGGAGATGACGAATAATATGAAAATAATCTTATTGGCCGATGTTTCCGGAGTGGGCAAAAAAGGCGCGACTTGCGAGGTTTCTGACGGGTACGCCATCAATTTTCTCGTTCCTCACAAATTAGCGGTTATTTCGACGCCTTCTAATCAAGCGGCGCTGGATAAAAACAATTCCACGGAGGAGACCCGCCAAGAGCAGCTCAAAAAAGATGCAGAGGCTTTAGCGGCCCGCCTCGAAAACCTGAACGTCGAATTCAAAGCCAAAGTCGGAAGCGATGGGAGAATGTTCGGCACCGTTTCCCCTAAGGAGATCGAAGCCGGCATGAAGGCCCAGTGGGGCATCGTGATCGATAAACGGAAGTTCATCGATAAATATCCGGCGAATGCGATTGGCTACACCCGCCTGAAAATCGAGCTTTATAAAGGATCGGCAGGTCAGGTCGTAGGGACCGTCAACGTTCATATTTCGAAGGAGAACTGATGGCGCGGAAATTCACTCTTCCATCCAACGTCGAGGCGGAGCGCTCCGTTCTTGGAGCCATGCTTCTCGACCCGAACGCCTGCGCCGTGGCTTTGGCCTCTTTGACCGATGCCTCTTTTTCTGGCGTCGACAAGCGAAACGTCCTCGTTTTCAAGGCCATGAGCGAGTTGGCCAATCACAAAATGCCAATCGACGCCCAAACCGTGACCGATGAGCTTATTAATCTTAAAACCATTGATGATGCGGGAGGCCCTGAATATCTTTTAGAGCTTGGGAATAGCCCTATTAGCCCTGACAATATCGATCATTATATCAACATTATCAAAGATCAAGCCGTCCTGCGCGAATTCCTCGTCAAGATGTCGAGCATCCAGGATTCTTATGCTTCAGGTGATGTTCCGGATATCGGGGACTTTATTTCCAGCAGCAGCCAATCCTTAAATGATATCGCTTCTCGGCGAACGGTCGGCGATTTCAAGAAAGCCGACGTCATTTCCGAAGCGGTCCGGCAGCAAATCGAAAACGAAGCCAACCGCTCCACAAGGGGTTTAACTGGCGTCGATACGGGTTATACCCGTCTCAATAAATTCACCCATGGTTGGCAAAAAGGCGATTTCATCGTCATTGCCGCGCGCCCTTCCGTTGGTAAAACCGCCTTTGCCCTTAACTTGGCGTTGCACGCCACGAACTACAAAGACAAACCAGTGGCTTTCTTTTCCTGCGAAATGGGCGCCGATCAAATCATGAAACGCCTTATTTCGGCGGTTTCTCACGTCAATTCCGAAAACATCCAAACGGGTGAGCTCACTCAGAAGGAAATGGAAAAAATCTCCAATGCCATCGATGCCATCAAACATACAAAGCTTTTCATCGATGACACGGCCAATCCGATGCTGGGAGACCTTATCGCCAAAGCCCGAAAACTCAAAGCGGCAGAACCTGATCTTTCTCTAATCGTCATCGACTATTTAAATTTGATCGTGACGGAACAGCATTACGATTCCCGAGCCCAAGAAGTGAGCCAAATCACGAGGGGCCTCAAGGAATTGGCCCGCGATCTTCATATTCCGGTCATTGCCTTGGCTCAGCTTAACCGCGACGTCGATCAGAACGAAGGCCACGTTCCGATGCTTTCTAACCTTAAAGAATCCGGGTCCATCGAGCAAGACGCTGATTTGGCCCTGTTAATGTATCGTGAGGATTACTATACGAGCACCGGTCAAGGCACCATCAAACCGCATGGTTTCGCTAACAACGATTACACCAAGCAATTGAATACCCAGGTTCAAGCCGCCCAAGCCCAAGGCAACCAAAAAGCCAGCGATATCTCTGTTGTTTCGATCGCAATCGCTAAAAATCGTAACGGAAGAACCGGAACTTTCACCCTCCTCTTCAGCAAGAACTATTCCTTATTCGATAATCCTTCGCCTGAAATGGAACAGACGGCGAACAAATTGAGCAATCCTGCATTAGGCCCTGGCGACGATGTATGATCCGCTTCCTGATTATTGGGAGCGGCAGCAAAGGCAACGCAACCCTCGTTTATGACGAGGACACGCTTTTTCAGATCGATATGGGGGTCCCTCTTAAGCGCGTGAAGGCTGGACTTGATGAAATAAAACATACGTTTTCGGACGTTTCCGGCATCTTGATTACTCATGAACACGTTGACCATATCGGAACATTAGCGACTTTGCCTGGCTCCATTCCGACATTCGCCGCCAGCGGAACCCTCGCCCATCCTTCCCATATCGTGGTTCCGGAAGAGCCTTTTCCTTTGGGATCTTTTTATGTCACTCCGATTTCCTTAAGCCATGACGCCGCCGCCCCTTGCGGCTATATCATCACCCACCAAGACGAAAAACTGGTTTACGTGACCGACACCGGCTATTTGCCCAACGCCGATCTCCCGTATATGAAGAACGGAACCTATTACATCATCGAAAGCAATCACGACCTTAAAATGCTCATGAAATCCAGAAGACCATTGTCGCTGAAGCTTCGGATCAAAGGCGACTTGGGCCACCTTTCGAATCTCGATTCCGCCGTTTACATGAGCGAACTCGTTTCGGAGGGAACCAAGGGAATCTGCCTCGCCCATCTCTCCGAAGAGTGCAACACGCCTGAATTAGCCTTAAAAACGTACGATGACGTCTTCAAAAAACACGGATTGGACCCCGCCAGTTACCATATCGAATGCGCTAAGCAATGGGAGCCTTTATTAGGAGGCGACCTATGAAAATCAGAATCTTGGCGGTCGGCCACCTCAAGGAAGCCTACTGGAAGGCCGCTGAGGCGGAATACCTGAAGCGGTTGTCTTCTTATGCTTCCGTCACGGTTGAGGAGTTTGACGACCTTCCTACGCCCGCCTCGGCCTCGCCAACCTTTAGCGAAGAGATCAAGGAAAAAGAAGACGCAAAGATTCTCTTCAAACTCAAGTCTTCGGATTTCGTTGTTCTTTTGGACTTGGGAAAAGAGGAAGTCGATTCCCTTTCTTTGGCCAAAAGACTGGCCGATTGGGAACGCAAAAGCGAGTCCAACCTCACTTTTGTCATCGGAGGATCCTTGGGTCTTTCACAATCGTTAAAAAAAAGAGGCAACGCCTCATTAACGTTGTCTAAACTCACTTTTACCCATCAGATGGCTCGCGTCATTTTACTCGAGCAGCTCTATCGAAGCTATAAGATCCTGAATAACGAACCCTATCACAAATAACTAGATTTTATTGATAAGGCCATAGTGAAGCATCGCTTTGGCCCAGCCGTCCTCGTCAATGTCGGCGGTTACGTAATCAGCGATGGCCTTGACGTCGGAGAGAGCGTTGCCCATGGCTACCGATGTTCCGGTGAACAAGAGCATTTCGATGTCGTTGTTGGCATCCCCTAAACTCATGGCGTTCTCTTGCTTCCAGCCATAGTATTCGAGGACCGCCATGATGCCTTTGGCCTTATCGCTGTCCTTCGGCATGATGTCCACCGCATACTCATCCCACCGCGCAGCTTTGCAGTCCTTGAGATGCGGCAAGAAGAGCTGTTCATCAAAGTCATCGCAGAAAGCGATCATTTGGTAGACCACTCGATCATAAGGGATCGGAAATTTCCGGGGCTGGGGGAAACGGGTTCCGTATTTGGCATGGGCGTCAATGACGCGGTCATCGATATAGTTGATGTGTCCCTCGTTTTCCTCAATGAGGGTCAAGCCGAATTTAAGGCGGTAAGAAAAGCGAATCATCGCGTTGACGACATCGGCAGGAATGGCGTATTTGTAAATGACGACGTCCCCAACCGCGACCGCGGCTCCGTTCATCATGACGATGCCGTCGGGTTTAATGAGGTCAAGAAGCCCGGTTTTTCGAATCAGGTAATAGTTCCGCCCAGAGCAAAGAAACACCTTGATGCCTTTGCTTTGCATCTCGCGGATGGCCGCGATGGCGCTTTCGGGAATGTGATTGGTGACGTGCGAAAAAAGAGTGCCATCAATATCGGTGAAGACTACTTTAATATCGCTAATGGACTCCCGCCTCATTTAACTCCTTTCACAAAGTCGTGGACTTAGGCTATTATTTATTGCGATAACTCTATGCTTTACCCCGAGTTTAATCAATATATTTCGTTCGCTGATCCAACGAACCCTCTTTGCAATGCTTATCAAACGAAAGAGGGCCATGTTTTTTACGTAGAACCTGGATTTTACTTGAGAATGCTGGGCTTCAAAGAAAAGCGCGAAGAGCGGTATTCTGATCTCTTGGCCGCCATCTATGATTTCATCGCGAAGAATCCCAAAGTCGTTTTCACTTGGAACGCGGAAGAGCCCTTTATGCTTAAAGAAGGCTTTCTTTATCGGGAAATCCAAGATTTTTCCGATCCTTTAAAAATCTACGTCGAGGACAAAAACCGCGGTAGCGACTATGGGGATTAAATGAGGATCGCGGTCATCGGGCTCGGTTATGTGGGTTTGGCCAATCTGGCCGTTTTGAGCGGCCAAAAGAGCGTTGACGTCGTCGGTTTTGATCACGACCTTGCCAAGGTTTCCGCGCTTAACAACAGGACCTTTTCTTTCGATGAAGAGGACTTAAAAGAAGAGCTCGCAAAGAACAAACCCTTAATCACCAGCGACCCCTCCTTGGCTTTCAAGGGAACCACCGCTTTTGTGATATCGGTGGGAACGCCAGCTCTTCGGGATGGGAGCACCGATCTAGCTTCGTTTTATGAGGTTTTGGCGCTTATCAAGCGGTTTGCTCGTTCTGCTGCTTTCGTGGTTATTCGTTCGACGGTTCCGGTTGGGACCGCTAAAAGCGCCGCTTCCTTTTTGAACAAAGGATGCCCCTATCGGATCAAGGTCATTTCTTTCCCGGAGTTTTTAGCCGAAGGAACCTCGTTTTTGGACGAAAAGAAACCGACTCGCCTGGTCGTTGGAGCGCTTGATAACGAAAGCTTCGGCTTCATCCGCTCTCTCAAACGCGCGGAGATAAAGGCCGGGGTTCCTCTTTTTGAGATGTCGAACGAATCCGCGGAACTGGCCAAATATGCTTCAAATGCCTTCTTGGCCACTAAGATTTGTTTTATCAACGAAATAGCTCGTCTCGCCGAAAAAGACGGAGCGGACATTCTTGATGTGGCTTTGGCCATGGGAGCGGATCCTCGTATCGGCAAAGGGGCGTTAAAACCTGGGATCGGTTATGGGGGAAGCTGTTTCTCTAAAGACGTCGCTTCGCTTTTGGCTCAGGCTTCCGCTTTAAAAGCCCCGCTGCTTCTTCCTGAAGCCGCCGCGGCCATCAATCTGACCCAGCCCTTGTATTTTCTCAAGAAAATAAAGAAGCGCAATCCAGAACTCAATAACGCTAAAATTGCCTTTGTGGGTTTGGCTTATAAAGCTCGCATATCGGATATTCGGAATTCATTAAGCCTGGTCTTGGCTTCTTATCTTTTGGCGGAAGGAGCTTCCGTTGTTGCTTTTGATTCTTCCTTAAAGGCCAGAGAAGATTTCAAAGAACGTCTTCCCAAGGTCAAAACGGCGGATTCCTTGGACAACGCCCTCGTGGACGCAGATCTTCTCGTCATATTGAACGAGGATCCATCAAGCGTTGCTCTAGACGAGCATAAATTAGCGAAACTTATGAAAGGGCATGCTATTTACGACGCCAAAGACCTATATCCGCTTGGCTATTTCAAATTGTTTGATTATTATTCGCTAGGGCGGAAAGACGTCATCAATTCAAAATAAAAACCCGAGACACTTGATATCTCGGGTTTTTCATCAGCTTTCGTATCGAGGTCTTAACGATCGCATCGACATCCACATGACACGCATTCCATAGAGGAAGATGAAGAGCAATAACGACCATCCTGCCTGGAAGAATGGCAAGAAACCGAGAAGCGTAAGCAAGGCTGGGGATAAGGAAGCCCAATAGCCGATTTTCTGGCATTCCCAGAAGGAATAGATGCTAAACGGATTGGTCTTGCCGCGGGTCATAAGCCAAATGCTGAAACCAAGAACGAGCGTCAGCCCAGCGTAGATGGCAAGCGTGATTTCGGTCCAGATCCAAGCATTGGAAATTTTTTGGGTCTCCCAGGCATCAGACAGCATTTCACTCCAGGCGGCTAAGGTTTCGGTCTTGTATCCGTCCGTGCCCCTTGCGTTGTTGTACCCGACGCTATGAGTGCTCTTATTGGCTAAATTGGCGAGGTTAAATCCTTGGATGCTAGCGGCATTCCATTGGTAGTACTTCTCTGCGATGCTGGAACTTGATCCCGTCGGCTTTTTGACGAATAAGAAACCTTCATCCCCAAGGAAAATCGTGTTCGTCGAATAATTGCTCAAGGTTTCCCAAGAACTATTGGGATCGTTTGAAGCCACCGAAAGAATCGTGGAAGCGAAAGCGGCCAAATCCGAGGCACTGCCAGTATGGTAATAAACGACGAGATCGCAATGGGTCTGCGTGACCGTAACAACCCCGGTCGATGAAGAAGAACTAGCCGCAGAACTTGAGGAACTGATTGGGGTAGAGACCACCTTGACGTCGTAGAAATAGCCATAGTAATCGTTCGCTCCGGCATAGAGTTTTTTAAGTTCGCCGGCCGCTGTGCTGGCAGAATCCTTGGGGTTTCCGACCAACGTGTTGTTTTCAATGGTGAGAACCACGCCTTTATCCGCCATTTGCTCATCGAAATCGACCAAGGCGTTATCAAGGCCATAAGTGGGAGAATTCAGAAGAGTGCTGCCCGACTGTTGAAAAAAGGAGGTCATGGTCGGGGCGGTTGCGATAAGGATTGAAAGGACGGCGATAAGAACCGGGGCGTACCAAGGCTTCTTTCGCCCTTCGACGCAAGCGTCGTTGCTGATGAGGGTTGTGAAGAAGAACTTTAATCTTCCTTTCCAAGAAGATTGCGGTTTGACTGGTTTGGCTATAGGTTTAGCTTGTGACATGTTTTTACTCTCGTTTTTTCGCATAAAAACTCTACAACAAAGCCGCCCTTTATACAAAGGAAACCTCAACCCCAAAAGGAGCCCGTTTCGTAAGGAGGGGCTTAGCGAAAATTAACTTTTCTCAAATTTTAGGCTGTTTTAGGGGCCAAATTGTCTCTTCTTTGCGAAGAGCCCCCATGGGTGTTATATTCTTTATGCTTCGAAAGAAGCAATGTTCTTTGGGGTCGTTCCGGTTTTGACGGGGGATTGATCTGGCCTGGACTGCAGTGGCGTGGCGAGCTTAAACGCCAAACCAAAATAACTGATAATCACAGTTATCTTTACGGGAATAACGCTCAGCGTCGTTCCTACGCTTGCGCCTAATCGGTAACCTTAGGGTTTCCTAGCTTCGGCTAGGGGCAGCGCGTCCTCTGCCTATTTCGTGCCTATTAGGCACTTTGGGCGTCATATCAAGACACTAAGCATTCACCTTCGGCTAAGGGTGGGTGACGAAAACGCGTTAGCCTCGCCTTGCGGACTCGGTTGCATCACGCTGCAAGGTTAAATCCGACGTAGCCTAAACTGTAGGCGTTCTCGTTGGAGATTCCTCGGACAGGGGTTCAACTCCCCTCGACTCCACCAATCGACGATAAACTCCAGGAAAATCCTGGAGTTTTTTCTTTATAAAATTGAGAAAAACAGATTTAGAAAGAAAGCGTTTTAGGGACGCCCCCAAACGAATAAAACGTAGCCGTGGCGTTCTTGACAAAGAAAACGGCGCATTTCCCGTCATTCTCGTTATACATTTTGCGGAGCATCGGCATATCATCAAGCATCTTCTTTCGGGATTCGACCCTATCGTCAAGAACGGCTTCCCCAGATAAGCGAATCCATTCATCTTGATAAAAGGCGCTGATTTCGATCCTGGGATTGGCGATCATTTCTTTGAAAACGTTCTTTGGCTTTCCGGTCTGGAAATAAAGCTTTCCTTCAATGATGTCATAGGAAGCAAAAGGGCGAACCCGTGGCTGCTTTCCCTCTTCTGTCGCAATGAAATAAGTTCCGGCCTTTTTAAGGAATTCGTAAGTCTCTTCTACTGCTGTCATGTTATTTTCCTTCTTTTAACTGATTATATTCTATTTTCATTTTCAAAAGTTTGGCTAGAGTTTATCTATGTGCACCAGCATCGTGTTTAATGGAAAAAAGACGCTTGTGGGTTTCAATTTCGATAATTCTTTTTGGAAGTATCAGATTGTGGCCTCATCCCAATGGGTCTATCTCCAAGTTAAAGTCCATGAAAATCTTTGGGAGCCGATCATCGGAGTCAACAGTCAAGGCAATTTCGTTAATTGCCCCCAAATGAACCCGGCCGCCCCCGCCGGCACGTATCATCGGAGCGGCTTTTATAAGCGCCTTGATGTGATTAACCGGGAACTTCTTCTCGGAAAACGAGATTTTGCGGGTACCGTTTCCTTGGTTCGAAACCATCCCCTTTGCAATGAGCCCGGCTGTTCTCTCCAAGCTCAAGACAGCAATTGCTTCGGCGATGTGCTCCAAATCGAGCCGGGATTGGGTTTCAAATTATTAAAGCGTCCCCGCTATGCGGTAATGACGAATTTCCAACTATCTCACGAAAGCGAAACCAAAAACCATCCTTGGAGCGGTTACGATCGTTACTTAATCGCCAAGAAAATGCTGGAAATCGCAACTGATGAATTCGATGTCTCTTCAGTTTTTGAGGTTTTAAAAGCCACCTGCCAATCCAAAGTGGAATGCCCCACTCAGTTCTCGCTTGTTTACGATGCTTCCGCTGGCAACGTTTGCTGGTGCGAAAACCGAGAATGGGATAACTTGCGGGAACAGCTTTTATCCCATTAAAATCTTCAAAATCCATCCGACAGTCCATCATCGAATGGATTTTCTTTAGAAAATCAAGCAGCCGTCCAAATCACGGTCGTGGGTTGCACCCACGCCCCATAACCGGTTCCACCCTCGCCGTTAAAAAGTGACCCAAAAGCGCTGTCGTAATTGTAGAATTCCGCGAAATGCTCGTAATGGTCAATTGTTTTGACGATCCAGGGCGAGTTTCCATACATCGCAATGCCGCTAGGAACTATGACAAGGCGTCCCGTTCCGCGGTTCCAAGTCGTGCTTGAAGCATAGGTGCTATCCACCGCAATATCAGCTTCGGTGTAATAATAAGTATTAAGAGTCGGGAAATAAGTGGTGTAACCATTCGTGCGGCTGTATTCGGTGTAAAGCCGAGCCGAAGTGCCATAGGTGTTATAAGCCGTCTTTTTGACGCTTGTGAGAGTGCTCGAAGTGTAATGAAGATAATTTTTCGGAAGGGCGCTGAAAGCTTGGAAATAAAGAGAAACATCGCTGGGGTCGGTGTAAACGGCTCCTTTGGTCAAGGTTTTAACGACCGTTCCTTTATAGAGACCCGAGGTATAGGAAACGTTATAGACGTTAACGGCGGAACTATTTGAGGTTATCGGAGCGATGCGGTAGGCTCCTGCGGCTTCGGTTTGGCTCGAAGTGGAGCTTGAAGCCGAACTACTAATAGAGGAAGACCACGAAGAAGATGACGTTGAGTTTGCGCTTGAAGAACTTGACCCCCCGCCAAAGGTTACGACGATTCGACTCACATAAAGGCGTTTGCCCGAACTAGTCGTAGCAAGAGTCAAAGAAGATGAAGCGGAAGAAGCGCCATTGTCGAGATTTGGAAAGTCATAAGCCGAGAAAGCCGTTGATGAGATCGTGTTAGTGACATATGAAGTGTGGGCAGAAGTCGCTACCTCAAGTATGGAACCACTGTCGCTTCCGTAAAGGCTTGAGTAGATTTGAACCGATGAAATGATGCGACTTGAAGAGAAGGTAAACTTCAGCGATCCGACGGCGCTGCCGCTGCCGAAACGCGCGGCGTAGCCACTTGAAGGCATGTAGACCTTCGAGGAAGTGATTGAACTGATTGAAAGGGACGAAGTGGTCAGCGCCGACAGCGTGACCGCGGTTGTGGACGAGGAATCCTTCGAAGTCCCAAACGCGATAGAACCCGTGGTTCCTGAGGCATTGGCCTCGTGGGAACTCGCCATGGCTGTCATGACGGGAATTAAGCCCAACACCAGGGCTGAGGTGAGGAGGGTGACAACCGATTTGTGGTTTTTCATATGGAAACCCCCATGTCTCTTCTAAAAGTGTAGGTGTGTGAACCGATTGTCGGGTTGACAAATTTGCGCAAAAATCATGACATTTGTCTTCTATGGCCAATAAAAATCGTGATTATTTATAGAACCAAAAAATGTTAAAAAAATATCGGTATCGCAAGAAATCGAAAATTTTTTTAGATTTTAAATTGCAGGCATATCGACGTCAATGAATACGCATTCAGAAAAAGGTTATTTAAAAAGATAACCTGTCATCGAAAGAGAGCCAAGGACTCGTTTATCATTGAAAACCGATATCTCGTCTTCCAAATCCGCCGCTCCTAAAGCGTAGAGCAAAGGATAAAAATGTTCTGGCGTGAAGAAAGCCTTTTTGGCGCTTCCCCCTGCCTTTTCATATTGAGACACGGAAGCGAAGTCCTTTTCTTTTATCGTTTTTTCAATCCAAGCGTCAAAAGTATCCGCCCAAAGAAACCCGCCTTTTTTAGCCCAATCGATAAGATAGAGATTGTGAACGATGTTTCCAGAGGCAAGAATCAAAATTCCTTCTTTTCGCAATGAAGCCAGTTTTTGGCCTAAACGGAAATGTTCGATCGGAGTCGCCTCCATATCCACGCTGATTTCCGTGACTGGGATATCCGCTTCGGGGTACATCCTATGAAGCACAGACCAAAGGCCGTGGTCAATTCCCCAGGAATTATCAATGGAAGCTTTTTCGCCGAGAAGGCTTAATGCTTTGGCAGCCAACTCAGGACATCCCTTAGCCGGATATTTCAAAGCGTAAAGCTCGGGCGGGAAACCAGACATATCGTATATTTGCCTCGGGTTGATGAGATTAGAAATTTTGGTTCCGTTGGTTCCCCAATGGGCGGATATTCCTAAAACTGCCTTCGGTTTTGGCAATTCCTTCCCAAGTTTTTTCCATTCAATAGAGAATTCATTATCTTCAATGGCGTTCATGGGCGAGCCATGCCCAACGAAGAGAACGGGAAATATATCTTTGTTCATGTTTTCCTCGTCACCATTCTAAAGCAAACGCGCTCCTCGAATCGAAAAGGTGGATAAGGATTAATCTTTACTTGGATTTTGCGGACTTTTTGATGATGAGGGCCATTTGGTCGTGCTTGCTCAGCACGTCTTTTAAAAGTGCAATTTGGACTTTGGCCCGACAAAGGTTCTCGTTTTCATTTGTGACCTTGAAGTAAAGGTCGCCATCGAGAAAATCCGTAACAAAACGGAGAGCCAATTCATAAGTTATCGTTTCGGTTGCCAAGGGCATTAATTCAATTTCGTCCTTGGACAAATTCCCAGCGCTTCCTTTGAGATACCCCTTTGCGTAGGCCTTGAATAAATTCAGATCCAGGGAAACCTTAGTTAAATCAGATTCTTCTTCCGAAGCGGTATTGGCCCCAAACCGCACCGCATCTCCAAAATCGGTGATCGCCAAGCCTGGCATCACGGTGTCGAGATCAATCACGCAAATACCCTTTTTGCTTTTATCATCAAAAAGAATGTTGTTTAGTTTAGTGTCGTTATGGGTGACTTTCAAAGGAATGGCCTTTTTTCTGACTTGGTCGCTTAATTCATAAGCCAACGTTTTGTGTTCGCGGAGAAATTCGATTTCTTCCATCGCGAGGGGGCCTCGGTTTAAGGGATCTTTTCGGATGGCTTTCAAAAAATGAGAATATCTGGATTTGGTATCATGGAATCCTTTGATCGTTTCGTGAAGTTCGGCAGCGGGGAAGTCGCTTAAATCGGCTTGGAAACGACTAAAGGTCAGCGCCGCTTCCGTAAAAAGCTTTGGTGTCGCTGCGTTATAGGTCTTTGTTTTATCAATATCGATATAGGCTCTCCAAAATCCCTCTTTATTTTTTAAGAATGTTTTTCCGTCTTTTGTTTTGACGAGAGTCAAGGTTTCGCGAAGAGGGTCCCCTTTCCTCGCTTTAATTTTCTTTTGCAAAAAAGAAGTAACCTTTTCAATGTTTTCCATAACCTCTTCAGGGGACGTGAAGACGTGTTCATTGACTTTTTGAAGGACATATTTTTGTTTGCCGTAATCAAGAATATAGGTGTCGTTAATGCGTCCGATGGTATCAGCTTTGGCGAGAACGAACGATCCTTCGAAAAGGAAATTTGGTAACACGTTTTTTAGAATGCTTTCGCTAAGAGTTTCCATAAATGTTTCTTTCTGGGCCTTTTTTATGAGGCCGTTCTTCAGCTTTTTATTATATTCTTTCGAAAATGAAAAAAAGGTTCATAACCGAAAAAGGCCCTAATTGGAAAAGTCCTTGGGACCCCAATTATGTTGGGAATTATTCCCGATAAGCCAAAGGTTGCCAGGAAATTGAGGCGGTCAGAATGATTTATTAAGGAGATTATTCCGAATCCAAAAAACAGCGTTTAAAACATCGAACGATTTCATTTGGTTCTCTTTTTTCCCAAATTATGGAAGGTCATATCATCAGGAAGAACCCACGAAAGAATGAGGGCCAACACAAACATGTTAATCACGCAGTTGTTTAGAATTCCGGCGAGATAAGGCAAATTCATTCGGACGAGCGCACCCGAGGCTACCGTTCCGTTGATGACCGTGGAAGTCGAAACGAGCGGCCCCACAATCGACATTCCAAAACCAAGGCCAGCACAAAGGGAAACAATCAAAATGTTTTTTTCGGTCCATCCGAGCTCGGCTACCATTTTCATTCCGATGGCCACAATGGATCCGAAAAGAATCACCATAGCTCCCCCGACGACGCAACTTGGGATGGTATAGATGAAATTGGCTATGGGCGGGAAGAAGCTTGCAACGATCAGAATGGCCGCTCCGCAGAAAATGGTGAAACGGTTGACTATTTTCGTTTGAGCCACTATTCCTACGTTTTCGGCATAGGTCGTTTGAGGGAAACTGCCAAAGCAGGCCCCCAAAGCACTATTGAGGCCATCGGTAACAAGGCAACCCGTCAATTCGCGATTCGTTGGATTGCGCCCCGCCCCAATTTTGGCTAGCGACGAAGCATCGCCGATGGCCTCAACAGACGATGCCAAAAAACATAAAAAGGTCATTAAACATGGGACAGTTTCAAAACGAATCTTTGAGAAATCGATTAAAGTTGGGGAGCCCACTACGCCGTGTAAGCCTGCAAAAGCGGTAATTTTTAGAGCGCTGAAATCCACCATCCCGGGAATGCAGCAAGCTAAGGCAAAGCCCAATAAAATACCGGCGATTATATTAAGACGCTTATATAGGCCAGGAATGAAAATAGACCAGCAAATCGCGGCCATCGTGGTGATAGTTGCAACGAGTATATAAGCGAAAAAAGGCACATTTCCCACCATTCCGTTTGAATCCACCGCCGCCAAAACTGCTGAGCCCCCAAAGAAATCTGCTGCTCCGCTAGACAAAAGAGACAATCCGATTCCTAAAACCACAACCGCCGGAACGACTGGTTTTAAAAGCCAACCCCAGAATTTATAAAAAAAAGCCAAAACCGCGATGGATAATCCCCCAATTATGCAGGAACCGATTATCGTGTAATAGGCTTCTTCTGCTGTGCCCCCGCCGCTTATTACGGCTGAGGCAATCGTTAGAAAAACCGGGACATAAGTAAAAGAGGTTCCGATTACAATGGGAAGCCGAGCCCCGAAGAGGAGCTGAAACATGGTTCCAAGACCTGCCATAAGCAAAGCGGCCATCATGGCATTAACGGCTAATTCGCTGTTAGTGGAATTCAACCCAAGAGAACTGAAAACGATGAGCAAAGGGGTTATGTTGGCCGCAAACATCGCGAAGACGTGTTGCAAACCAAAAAGGAAGGCTTTTCTCAATGGGACTCTTCCGTCTAGCTGAAAAACATTTTCGGCAGAACTTGGCCCTTTGAAAACATCCTTGAGGCCTGCGCCAATATCTGCAAATACCATCTTGATAGACATAAAGCTTGGCTCCTCTTCTGCTTAGCGTTTAATAATACTAGATTTTTTTATTGTTCCAAAGACAATAAAAACCCATCGACACAAGTTTAGAGCATAAAAAACGCCGAGGAGGTAAATCTTCTCGGCGTTAATTTTTCAGAAAAAATTATTTGCGAATGTTGTAGAAAGCATCAAGGCCAGGATATTGGGCCGTGTCACCAAGTTCTTCTTCGATTCGCATAAGCTGATTGTATTTGCAGATGCGATCGGTGCGGCTCATAGAGCCAGTTTTGATTTGGCCTGCGTTAAGGGCAACCGTTAAATCGGCAATGGTCGTATCCTCCGTTTCGCCGGAACGATGGGATACGACGCAGGTATAGCCAGCGCGCATTGCCATTTCGCAGGTATCAAGAGTTTCGGTTAAGGTTCCGATCTGGTTAAGTTTGATGAGAACGCTGTTGGCAACCCCCATCTCAATGCCTTTCTTGACGTAAATCTTATTAGTGACGAAGAGATCATCTCCGACTAACTGGACTTTCTTGCCAAGACGAGCGGTCAGTTTCTGCCAGCCCTCCCAATCGTCTTCGCCAAGAGCGTCCTCAACGGTGATAAGAGGATACTTATCAACGAATTTTGCGATCATATCAATCATTTGGTCAGAGGTAAGCTCGCCACCATGAGATCGCTTAAGCTCGTATTTATGAGTTTCCCTGTTGTAGAACTCAGAGGAGGCGAGATCCATTCCGAGATAAATATCTTTTCCTGGAACGTAACCCGCGGCTTTGATGGCTTGGACGAGGATCTCGAGCGGCTCTTCGTTGCTCTTTAAGCCATTAGGAGCGAAGCCCCCTTCATCGCCGACAGCGGTGATGTCCTTGCGGTCTTTGAAGATTTGTCTTAAAGCGGCAAAAGTTTCAGCGCCCATCTCAATGGCTTGATGAAGCGATTTAGCGCCAACCGGCATAATCATGTATTCTTGGAAATCGACGGAAGAATCAGCATGTTTTCCGCCGTTGATGACATTCATCATCGGAATCGGAAGTTTCTTGGCATTCGGTCCGCCGAGATATCTGTAAAGCGGAATGCCGAGATAATCGGCACCGGCTTTGGCACAAGCCAATGAAACGCCAAGCATCGCGTTCGCGCCAAGTTTGCTCTTTGTCGGAGTGCCGTCGAGGGCAATCATGGTCTCATCGATCATGACTTGTTCCATGACGTTAACACCGATAAGCTTTGGGGCGATGACTTTATTGACGTTATCAACAGCTTTGAGAACGCCCTTGCCACCATAGACCTTCTTGTCTCCATCGCGGAGCTCAAGGGCCTCTCTCTCCCCAGTCGAGGCACCGCTTGGTACAGCGGCTCGTCCGAAAGCGCCGCTTTCGGTTTGAACTTCGACTTCAATCGTCGGGTTGCCACGCGAGTCAATGATTTGACGTGCATGGACGGATTCAATGTACGGCATCGTTCATTCTCCTTTTATTTGATTGAACATGCTTACTTGGTAAGCACTAAGATTATAAGGCAATCCCCCCCTTGGCTCCACAAATAGTCGGTCTTCTTGTTTTTTGAACGATTTACCGATTATTTTCAGCGCAAAGCAGGAATGAATTTTAAAAGAAATCTGATATGGATTTTTCTTTTTAGCCATTTTTTCATAAGGAAAGCGCTAAATGTATGACAACGCTACTTATTCTTGAGGCTCTTTTATTGCTATATAATAAAAATACTTTATGGGACAGAAGATTCATTACGCAAGGTATTTCTTAAAGAACGCCCCCGCTTCCGTTTGCGAAAGATTTTTCCATAAGGGAAGATCGACTAAAAAATTTTGTGGAAAGAAGCAACTAACGATTGTCAAAGGCGGTGCGCTTATTCGCCAATACATCGAAGCCGGGAAACCCTTTGCTTGCATCCGTTTTGGGGGAAGCGAAATTTCTTGTTTAAACGGACACGAAAAAATAAAACTGGGTTTTGCAAAAACTTATAAAGAATCTATCCGATGGGCCATGAAGGTTAGGGCAGGTTTTTATCCTACCGATGATGGTCATCTTAACGAATTTTCGGATCTATATGAAGCCAAAATAAAAGAGGCTGATATTTTCGGAGTTTTAGGACTTCACATGGAAGATTACTTTTTTAACAAGGATATCTCGCAGGCGAAGGCGATCAACGCTTTTGCCATTGAGCCGCTTCTTGGCAATTGGACTCCTGCCTTAAAAGGCAAGAAAGTTTTGGTCATAACGGCTTTTGCCGATGAAGTGACTTTCCAATATGCTCGAAGAGACAAGTTATTTCCGCACGATCCAGAACTTCTTCCTGAATTTGAATTGCATGTTATTCAAGCACCGATGACAATGGGCGATGACACGGATTATCGTTTTCCGTCTTTCATGCGTTCGCTTGAAGAAATCGAAGCGAAGATTTCCGCTACCGATTTTGACATCGCCTTAATCGGTTGCGGTGCTTATGGGACGTTCCTTACGATGTATTGCAAAAGCATTGGCAAAATGGCCATTCAGACGGGGGGAGCTACCCAAACCTTGTTTGGAATCATCGGGCATCGCTGGGAAAATCGCGAGCACGTGAAGAGTCGGATTAACGAATATTGGATACGGCCCTCACGGAAGCCAAAAGGATACGAAAAAATCGATAACGGGGCCTATTGGTGATGGAGCAAGCAAAACAAGATTATCATTTTGGGAAAATAATCTCTTCTCTTATTGTTCTTCTTTTGGGTTTAACCGCCTTTAATTTTGGCGGAAGCGAGGGAACCAATTATATCGAGATAAGCGTTTTCGTTATTCTCGTTTTATGCCTGATCTGTTTCGAAGCGAAATTCGGCAAAGAGGCTTTAAAAAATCTTGCTATATGGTTGATTCCTTTTGTTGTTTTCGCAATATTCTGTTCATTTTCCATTTTTTGGATTTCTTATTCCTCGAATTCAATCTATTTAAGCATCGTGAATTTATTGGGGATCTTTGGCTTTATGGCACTGGGACTTTTGCTTAGAAAACATCCAGAAGTGGATTTTAAGATCGTTCTTTTCTTTATCCTTGGCGGTTTAGCTTTGCTTGTTCTTATTTCTCTCGTTTATACCTTGTTGGAATATGGTCCTTTTTATGTGGCTTTGTATGCGAATAAAGAGTATTTCTATGATGGATCAGCCTTTTTGATTTCTTCAGAAGCAGGTTGGCTTTCGGGTTTTTCCTTTGCTACGGTTACAATTAGCTATGCGGGTGTTTATGCTTTTGTTTTAGCCTCTTCTTTAGTAGGCCTGCTCTTTCTTGATCCTCATCGCCAAAAGCTCTCTTTCTTTTTTGTTCTGGGGGTTGGCTTGATTGGTTTATTATTTCTTGTTTTATTGCCTTATAAAACGGCTCTTTTTCTACTTATTCCGATTTATGCTTTTGCTGTTTTGCTTCGGTTTATAAAAATACCCGATAAAGCGCCTTTATGGGAAAAAATTATTTCTCTTTTGGCTTTAGGTTTTATCGTCGTCGTCGTTTTGTTTATGATGGTTGTTGCCACCAAGGGAACCAATATTTATGTTGCTTCTTCCTTCTTGTCTAAGATTTTCAATAATGGGAGAATTACTGGGCCAATCAATCAGATCGTAAACGCCACATTGAAAAACAATGGTGTTTTTTCTTTTTGGAATTCTTTATTTGGAATGGATCCTTATCAGGCTTCAAAAGGCGTGATTTATTATTCTGCTTCTTACTGGAACGGGACCGCCATTTCATGGCCGCTTATTCATTTAAAAACATTTGAATTCAGTGCCTTAATGGAAGGTGGTTTGATGGCTTTCATAAGCCTTTGCCTTTTTATGGTGCTCATTGTTATAAGTCTCCGCGGATATCTGCATTTCGATGGCGACAAAAATGGTTTTGGGTATATGGTTGTCTTTATGGTTTTAAGTTATTTTGTTTATTCATCGTTCTTGTCTTCGCCTTTTCCATTCGTTCGAAATCCTTATTTCTATGTCAGCCCTTTCCATTCCAACTCTTTATTTCTTATCATCATATTTTTAATCGGTTATACCTATACCCCGATTTTTGGGGCTAAAAATATGTCAGTTTTCAAGGAGGATTTATGTCATGAATAAAAAGAAAATGGTTCTCCCCTCCTTGTTAATGGCGGGTTTGCTGGCTTCTTGCGGCAGCAAAGTTTCGGAGCTTTATCCTTCGGGGGCTTATGTCGGCGATTTAGTAGACGATTTTTTTATCGGTTATCATCAAATTATGGGTTCGGCCATTGTTTCTACAAAACTTTTTGATTTTAATTCAACCTCTTTTTTCGATGGTTTCCATGAGAATGACCTTTTCGATGCCTCAAATCAGTTTTTGCATGCAGGACCCAAGTTCATGGATCCCGACATCTTTGAATATGGCATCGGAAGCAAAATCGTTACTCTTGATGCCTCACCGGAAAAAGATTGGAGTCAGGATTTAGAGGGGCAAAGCGATTCCTCTTATGTCGGAACCTCCTTTGGCCGCACCAAGTGCCTTGTGAAGCGGGATGCCGCTTTCAATAACGGCATTTTGAGCAAACTTTATAATGGGCAGATTTATTGCTTGGGCCTTCATGATGAGGCCTTGGTTCAATTGAAAGAAGAAGGCCTAGACGCTTCACTTCCTAAGACTTTAAAATCAGGCAAATATTTCTTGATGTCCTTTCGTGGAGGGAGCATTTTTGGAGATGCCCGTATCACAAAAATCGATCTAACAATGACGTTCTATAAAGGAACGGACGCCTATGTACTTTCTTTTTTCAGCCTTCCGGAATGGACCGATAACGGAGGTGACGGCGTTTCTTTCTTTGGCTTCAAGTTTTCCGACGTCGAAATCGATCCGCAAGGAATAACGGGATTTGGGATTTCCTATGCTAACCTTCAGGACGCCAATTTAACGAGCAGAGCACTAACCAAAGCCCAAAAAGAAAACCCCAATAGTTACTGGGGGATGCTTATTTATGAAGTCATGTTTCCAGACTCGCTCTGGGAATGACTTATTGGTATTTGGAGATATCCAACCACCGGCCTTGTTCGAAGTCGGCTTTGTCATCGTCAAAGATTAAAGTCCCTTTAGCTGGGGTGAAAGTCATCTCGCCAAAGTATATCTTTCCCTCAACGTCATAAAGATCGACTCGAACGAAAGGAAACGGAGCGGCTAACTTTTCTGCTATTTTTACCATTTCTTCAAAATTAGAAGGCTTTTGTAGAGGATAATCTGTCTTTAGCCAACCATTGAATTGTGAACCATTGAAGGAAGTCCAGTCGATATAATATTGATTATAGTGAATACTTGTCCCACGGCCCGTTACGACATACAAATTCTTTGCCTGGCCATTAAAGACATGAATTTTATATTCCGTGGGAAGAGCAGTTTCGGTTCCTAAATATTTTTCAATAATGATTTGCGGCTTTATTTTGCTGTAATGCTTCTCGATGGTTTGGGCGCCATAATCGGTTGACAGCCATTTGTCCATTTTGATTTTGGCTTCTTCTCTGTTTAATTTTGATTTATCGCGGATGATGATATTGAAGCCGGAAGCGTGGCTGCATTTCATGACAAAAGAATTGGGAAGTTTGGAGAAATCGATATCCTCAAAAGCGTCAAAAATCCCATAGATTGGGATGAGGATGTTTTCTAGCCCTGACTCTTTAACATATTCCCGAACACCGACTTTACCAGCACATTGAATGACTTTAGGGTCTTTTGGATCGACAAAAAGTCTAAGGTATTGAAGCTTTTCTGTATATCTTGTTGGTTTTTTGAGATTTAGGCGATGATGGGTGATATATCGGTATTCAAACTTGACATAAAGCACCGGGCTGATTGTTTTTATAATTCTTCTAAAAGGAGCCACTAGTGCCCTTTCAAACTTATTTTCATGTAAATGAGAAAATAACATTATTTTATTTTATACCCGTTGCGGAAAACAACTTAGTTTTGTGGGATAATCCTTAATATGCGAATTTTAGTTGTTTGCCAATATTATTACCCTGAGAACGTATCAATTGCCCCGATATGCGAAGATCTCGTCAAGCGAGGCCATGATGTTACCGTCGTTACCGGACTCCCTAATTATGGATATGGCAAAGTCCTTGATGGCTACGATAAAATAAAATATGAGGTTATCAATGGTGTCAAGGTTCATCGGGTTAATTTAACGCCTCGGAAAAAAAGTACTTTTTCCTTGGTTTTGAACTATTTAAGTTTTTGGCGCAATTCTCGGAAGTTCCTTAGACATTTCAAAGAAACGTTCGATGTCGTTTATTCAATGTCGATGTCTCCGCTTATTTCCGTTGAAGGAGGAGCTGTTTTTGCTAAGAAGCATCACATTCCATTCATTATTCATTGTCTTGATCTTTGGCCGGAAAGTGCTGTTGCGGTCGGCCAGGTCGACGAAGGTTCTTTTGCCTTTCAGATTTTGCTTAGGTGGTCTCGAAAAATTTATTCTAGCGCGGATAAAATTTTGATTTCTTCTCCTTCTTTCTCGAACTATTTCACCGACTACCTTAAAATAAGCAAGCCTCTCGTCTTGGTTCCGCAACCTCCTTTGGTTTCACCTCTTCCAGATGTTGGGATCATTTACAAAAACAAGACCAATATCGTTTATGCTGGTAACATCGGGAAGCTTCAGTTCATCGAAAATTTTGTTGAGGCCGTTAGATTTTTGCCTAAAGGCTCTGATTTTCATTTGCATATTATCGGATCTGGCTGTAATGCGGATCAGGTTGTTGAACTCATCAAAAAGGAATCGCTTGATAATTACGTCTCTTATGATGGCTCTCTTTCGTTTAAGGATACTCCGGCCTATTTCAAAAACGCGACGGCTTTGATCGTTTCTTTGGCTGATACGTCCTCCCCGGTTTCTAACACCATCCCAAACAAACTAATAAGCTCTTTATATTATGGGAAACCTATTTTGGCATCCATTGGGGGAGATGGACAAGCACTTCTTCTTGAAGCCTGCGGTTCTTTTTTCGCTGACAGTGACCCCGAATCGATCGCAAAGACCTATCAACAAATTATGGCCTCCGAACCCTCCGATCTCAAAAAGATGGGCGATAATAACCTAAGTTTTTTTAGTGATCATTTCACGTTTGGCAAGGTTATGGATTTATTGGAAGGTGAAATTAAGTCTTGCAAGAAAGCGTGAATTCTTTCGCCCTGGGAATTGACCCCATACATCTTAAATAATCTCTCCTTCGAATTGTTCGGCAGAAGATTTACGAAATGTTTTTCTTGATCTAAATGGGCGACGAAAAAGCGTTCAAGGGCTTCCTTTCCAGAATCGGGGATCCAGTTAACGTCGTTTGGGAACAGCTCTTGCAATTTGGTGTGACGAGTTGAAAGGACGGGAGAGCCACTGGAAAGGAACTCCAATACTTTGGAGGGCACCGACTCTCTATCCAGTGCCTCGTCATAAGGCCTTGGATTCACAAGCAAGGCTGCATTTTCCTCCAATAGATAATTTTGAGTTTTGGAAAGCTGCCCTAAAAAATGAATTCTTGAGTTAGCGTTCATTGGCAAATTTGTTTTTTCGTGATGGCCCGCGATGATAAGGTCATAATCTGGTTTAACCTCTTTATAAGCGTCAATGAGATCTTGAACGCCATACCGAGGGCTTAAGGCACCTCCGAAATAGATATAGCTGTTTTTGGGAAAAGAGGTTTTTCCCGAAGCCATTTCTTCCACGAAACCTTCGGTGATTAAGTTTGGCTTTTCTTCGACGTTAAATGCTTTCAAAAGACCGGCGCTTAAAGCGATGATGGCAGTGGCTTTTCTGACCGATGAAAAAGCGGCTTTGATGAAATAGCGGGAGGTTTCTGAAATATTACTGGGATTATCGGTTAGGATGGCAATCAAAGGAACGTTCCATTTTTTCGCTAAAGACGGCCCCGCCTTAGCCAAGCTGACATTCAAAGGGTCGTAAACGATGCAATCTGGTTTAATCAAGATACCTTCGGATGTTTTTATTACTTCGGATTTTCGCGAAAATATTTTTTCGAAATAATCATCAGGATAATCCACATAATGGAATTGGCCTGAGTTAATAGCCTTAACTCCGTTGGTGGGGAAGGAAATTAAAGAAACGACGAAAACCTTGTCATTGGTTTGGAGGGCCTTCAGAACTTTGCTATGGAAGTTTTGGTTTGAAGGGTTCGAAACCTTAAGGCCCATGCGAAGGAAAGCCTCATAATCTTCTTCTCTTAATGCCGTTGTCAGATAAAAAATGTTCATTGTTTTAAGAATTTGGAGAATATTTCCAAATGTTCCTTAACCATTTTTTCAATGGTGTTGTTTCTAGCGGTTTTAATGGCCTCTGAACGCATCTGATCACTTATCCCCCTGTTAATTGTTTTAATAACATTTTCGGTGTCGTCAAGGCCGAAGACGTATCCATTGATTCCGCTTTCGATTAGTTTTAAGGCCGAATTTGAGTTTTTGCTGGCTAATACAGGCGTTCCTTGGCTTAACGATTCATTAACGACGTGACCATAAATATCTTCCTTGGTTAAAAAAATCGAAGCATCGGCTAAGCGGAAAAACTTAAGGACTTCTTGATGAGGTACAAAAGATCGGATAATGACGTTGTTCAAATTCTTTTTTTTCACAAATTTCCTGTAAACGTTTTCTTCGCTTCCGCCACCTAGGAGTAAAAGCGTCTTTTTTGAATCTACCTTCGTCCAAAGCCGCAATAGTTGGTTCTCGTTTTTGCGGGGAGCAAAAGAGCCAACCGAAATAAAAATTTCTCCTTCAGGAAGGCCTAAGCCCCTCTTAAGAGAATTTCTTTCGCTCTCGGTGGCATAACTCTCAGGAATGTCTTTTTCAAAGATAGTCGAATAAGTGTAGTATTCGATTTTTGAAACGTCAGCGCCGTAATAAGTTAGGTATTGGGCCGAGTGAGGGTCAGGCGCCAAATAGAGAGAAGCGCCTGCAATATATTTATGTTTAAGGCTTGACAAACAATGGGGCTCCTTTATTTTGGCGATCCCCCCATTGATGGCGAATATGTAAGGAATTTTATGAGAATGTAGATATCGCAAGACCTTCATTTCGGAAAAGGTGCTCCAGCCGTTGATTACGATAATATCATAGTGATGGTTGCGTATTTCTTTCGTGAGATCCCATGATAAATTATTGGCTTTTCCGATTTTTAAACTGCGGATAAATTTGCATTTAAAGTTTTGGGTTTTAACGGAATAAAAGGCCAAAGGATGGTTTTTTTCAGACTTCCTCTCAAACAAGACCGTCAAATCGATCGATTTTCCAAGTTCATTGAAGAAATCGATTTTATAGGGTGCTGGATGTGAAAAAACCCAAAGGACTTTCATTGTTTCGCTTCGTTTTTGCGGTCACCTTTTATCTTCGTTAAACGAAAATATTATAATCTTGTTATGCTTTCGGATTGGAAAGACTTATTCGTTTCGATTAAAAACAAGGAATACTCTCGGTCATTAAAGGCTTTTCTTGATGCCGAGTATTCAGCAAGGACTATTTATCCGCCTAGAGATATGGTTTTTCAGGCCTTCAAACTTACTAAGCCTTCTGATTTGAAGGTTGTGATCATTGGGCAAGACCCTTATCACAATCCCGGGCAAGCTATGGGAATGTCGTTTTCGGTTCCACGCGGCATTGACCCTCCGCCATCTTTGATCAACGTTTATAAAGAAATTGAGAGCGATCTTCATCTTAAAATGAATTTCGATAATGGCGATTTGACTCCCTGGGCCCAGCAAGGCGTTTTGCTATTGAACGCTTACTTAACGGTTCGGGCGGGGGTTCCTCTTTCCCATCGGCGTCCCGAATATGATGCTTTTATTCATGATGTCATGGTCTATCTTGATGGCCTTCAGCAACCCCTTGTTTTTATGCTTTGGGGGACTTTTGCGAAGAAATTCATCCCTGAAATTACGAACCCGAAGCATTTGATTTTGACGGCCTCTCATCCTTCGCCGATGGCAGCCAATTACGGCGGTTGGTTCGGAAACAAACACTTTAGTCAAAGTAACGTTTATCTTTCGCAAAACGGAATAGAACCTATTGACTGGGAAATAAAATAATCTAGACTTAGCATATCCGGAGCTCATTGATGAATGGGCTGAGAGGAACCTTCCTAGGTTCGACGGGACCTGATCCAGGCAATGCTGGCGGAGGTAAATGGTATTTACTGTCCTCCGTATTCTCAGGTATGGAGGATATTTTTATGGAAAATGACGTGATGGGCAAAGTTGTTGTTTCGACAGCCGATAAAATTTCTTCGTTTGTTAGAAAGTGGGCTTGGCTTGCGGCAGCCATTGCCGGTTTTGTCGCTATCGCCTTCTTATTCGGGAATCTTTTTTCCTATAAAACCAAATTAGATGATGGGACCAAAATAATCCATTACGTTCATCTTTGGGACTATTTTAATGGAGTTTATAGACTTGATTGGACAATTGTGGCAATTTTGGTCCTTCTCGTTTTAGGCATTTCGCTTCCTTTGTTTAAAAAATTTGGAGAAGGGTTTCCTGTGGGATCCGCTTTGTCGTATTTGCTGGCAGTTTGTTTCCTTATTTTGAGTCGTGAATTCTTTGTGGAAGCAAACGGCATTGATGTCACGATGCAATATGGCATCGCCCTTAGCGCCGCCTTTGCGGCTTTTGGTGCGGTTCTTTCAGTTGTTGCCAGTTATGAAAAAGTGCCAGTTACCATTGAAGATATGGCTGAAGAAGCCATTCTTGTAGCCTCCGCTTTTGGTTTGAATTTTTTAAAAATACCAGTAGGCGCGACTGGAGGCTCTATTAATTTGCAGATGCTGCCCTTAATGCTCATTGCCTTGCGGAGAGGACCCGCTAGAGGTTTCATTGCCGGCGGTATCGTCTATGGGCTTCTTACCTGTTTCACCGATGGCTATGGTTTTGCGACTTATCCTTTTGATTATTTAATTGGTTTTGGCAGTATCGCCGTGATGGGTTTCTTTGGAAAATTGGTCTTTGCCCCTGGCCAGAAAACCTATTCCTTAAAAGGTGAGATTTTTATTTTGGTGGCCGGCCTCTTAACCACTTTCGTTCGTTTCGCTGGTTCGACCGCCAGTTCCATGATTGTCTATTCCTATACTTTTGTGGATGCGGTTGTCTATAACGCCCTTTATATTCCGCTTTCTGGAGCAGTTGCGACGATTGCTCTTATGGCTTTATATGGACCACTTTGCCGGGTAAACGTAGCCTTTCCGGTCCGGTCCGGTAAAACCTTGTTGAACAAATAGGGAAAGCCTAAACGAAAGGGCTTTTCCTTATAAAAGGGAAAGTCGGCGTTTTTAAGTGGCCGTCTTCGTGCTATAGTGCAAGGGCCATAAGGAGACTTTATGTCCGAAGAAAAGAAACCCACCGACACACCAATCAAAGAAGAGAAATTAACGAATAACGCTGTGGAAGAAAGCGACTTCTCAGACGAAGCCAAGCCTGTTTCGGTTCCTGTCGAAGAGAAAAAGCCTGGCGAAGAGGCCAAACCTGTCATTCCGGCAATAGATCTCCACGTTGAAGAGAAACCCGAAGAACCGGCGCCTAAGAATCCCGAAGCCAAGCCTTTAAAAGAAAAAGCTCAAATCGAGAAATTTGTCTATAGCGAGCCTGATCTTCAAGGCATTGAAAATCAGCGTCAGATCTTTTTCAAAATCTACAAGAAAGCTAATATCATCAAATACGTAGTTGCCGGCGTTTGCTTGGTTGCCATCATCGTTGGCTGGCTTGTTCCTTCTTATATTATCAAAGATAACCCCCAAGTTTCGTTCTACGTGACGATTGCGATCGTTCTAGCGTCTCTCGCTGTTATTCTTATCTTCAATGTGGTGTTTAAGAAAAAAGTCGAGAAAGCGATGAAGGAATACTTCGCAAAATATTATGACTACAATAATGATTTTGTCTTTGGTGATAAAATTCAAAACGTCAAGGGCGGAATCGATGACAAACTCGATCCTGAAGTCTTCAAAAAATGCAATCTTTACAAAAACGTTTATAAGGTTGGAAGCCGCGAATGCCTGATTTTCGATTATCAAGGGCATCACATTACCTTCGCGGATGCTGCCGCCACGATTAAAGGCGAGAAATCTGTTCAAACCGTTTTCGTGGGTAAGTTCTTGAAGACCGACAACAGCTACATCGGATCGGACCTTGTTATTTACTTCAAAGGCAACAAGAGGGCGCTTCCTCCTACTACCTTAGAGGGGAAGGAAGTCTTCGAAGATAGCCGAACGATGGTGGTCTATGGCGATAAAGACGCCAGAAAGTTTCTTACTCACGAGGTAAAGCAGGCTTTGGCTGCCTTCTCCACGAATGCCATCTTCGTCGATATGGCTCTTTCCATCCAAGCCGGCACAACCTATGTCGCAATGGGGTATGAAGACGATCTGATGGTGCTGCCTCTTGAAAAGCCATTCAATCCAGCTCCGACTAAACAGCATCAGGAGGACATGACGAAAATATTTGCCCTTCTCGATGCTATCGACAAGTCTGAAAAGCATGAATAAGCGAAATTGTCCCGCCTTTAACTGGCGGGCTTTTTAGTGCGTAAAAAACGTCAGGATAATAACAAAAAATGACTCTTGGAAATTTCTTAAGCTTGGCCAATGCTCATCCTTGGGCTTATGTTGCCATCGTCTTGAATTTCGGCGTCATTTTCATCAACGGATGGACCGATGGGCCTAATTCCATTGCCACTTGCGTGACCACCAGGGCCATGAAGGCAAGATCGGCCGTGATTATGTCGGCTATTTTTAACTTTTTGGGAGTTCTTTGCATCGGGCTTATCGCGGCCTATCTCTCAGACTTTGCAGATGTTTCCCAAACGATCGCAAGCCTTGTTTATTGGCCTTCTGGAATCTCGATTGACCGCGAACTTGTCGCCATCTGCGGCGGTCTTATTGCCATTGTCATTTGGAGTTTAGGCAGCACCTATTTTGGATTCCCGTCAAGCGAATCAAATGAATTGGTGGGGGGAGTATCCGGAGCCGTTATTTGCATTGCTGTTTTTTCTGGTGAAGCCAACGTTTTTTCCTATTTAGGTTGGTCTGCTTGGGCCAAAGTTCTTTGTGGGTTTTTTGGGTCGCTGATTTTAGGCTTTTTCTTAGGTTGGGCTTTAACGAAACTGATTGAACTTCTTTGCCAAAGAATGACGCGCGGCAAAACAACGCGTTTTTTCACTAAAGGACAAATTGTTTCCGCCGGCGTGATGTCCTTCATTCATGGAATTCAGGATGGCGCAAAATTTATCGGCGTCTTTATCATGGTGGCCGCGATGCTTGCCATGGCGAGTCCCCAATATGCTGGGGACGAATATGATTCTGTTATTGCCGGTTTGGCTGGTTCTTGGTGGATGTACGTTCCTGTCGCTTTCGTAATGGCCGGAGGCACCCTCATGGGGGGATATAATATCATTAGGACTTTAGGTCACGATATGGCTAAACTTCAAATGTATCAAGCCTTTGCGACAGATATCGCTTCGGCGATAGGTTTGCTTTTAGCCACCTTCTTCGGAATCCCGGTCTCGACCGGAACCGTGAAGAGCACCGCCATTTTGGGCGGAGGCGCTTCCAAAGGCTATCGGCGCGTCCATTGGGACGTGGCGGGGAAGATGGTCGGAAGCTGGATTGCTATTTTTCCATTAACCGCGGTGATAGGGTTTGCCTTTACAGCTATCGTCTTATGTTTTGTTCATTAAACCAAGGAGGAACAAAAACATGTTTGGCAAAAAGAAAAAATCTAACTACTTCTTCGATTCGTTTCCAGCCCTTTGTCATTACTCCGTCCAGTGCGGGGACTACATTCTAAATTTCATGAAGAACTTTGATAATACAAAACTCGAAGAAACTAAAGTAAACGTTCATCTTATTGAGCACGCGGCTGATGAAAAGAAGCACGAAGCCACCAAAAAACTCATGGAAGAGTTTATGACGCCCATTGATCGGGAAGATATTCTTGAGTTGCTAAGAATGATTGATGATGTCACCGACGCAATCGAGGAAGTTTCTTTGAAACTGTATCTCTACGATTATAAAGAACTGCCTCCGGATACTATTCCTTTTATGGAACTTACTGTCGATTGCATCAGGAGAACCGAGGACGTTCTCAAACACTTTGTGGATTATATGGACATGGATGTCATGTCTCCTCTCGTTGCCGCTGTCGTGCATTTGGAGGAAGAGAGCGATACCGAGTATATCAACGACGTTTCCCAACTTTATCGTTCCTCCACGGATTTCCTAACCATTAAGAAAAACGAAGCCATGTATTCGATGCTCGAAGAAACCGCTGATAAGTGCCGCGAGGTTTGCAAGTTCACGCAAACCATCATGTACAAGAACATCTGATTTTGTCGCCATGAGAAAGCGATGAAGTAACCGCTTTCTCTTTTTATCCTCTTTATTTCACCAAGATTTATTTTTGTGTCGCTATAATATGGACGAGAAGCTGATTCATCGCGAACGGCTTGCTTCTAGTTATGGAAGACGTAAATAACAGCAATCGTTTTTTTCGGTGGATAGTTGTGCAGGCTTATAAGCACGACGGTCTTTTGCATCGTCAGTGGAGCCCCGCTTATCTTACGGAAGAGACTGATGATTACTGGGCCTTATCAAGCAAAGCTTCGCTCGTTACCGAAAGCGACGGCCGCCGCTGGATGACCAAAGAACATGCGGTTTTCATTCTTTTTAAAAAGAAATGGATGAACATTATTTGCATGATGAAAGACGGCGGTGGAATTTGCTATTATGTGAATGTTGCCTCACCCACAATTCTTGATAATGGTTTCCTCAAATACATCGATTACGATCTTGACGTTAAACTTTTTCCCGACTCTACGATTAAAGAACTTGATGAACAAGAATTCGAGAGACATGTTTTGACTTACGGATATCAACCAGATTTGACTGCCGCTGTAAAGAAGAGCTTCGCTGAAATCAAAAGTCTTATGGTCCAAAATGCCTTTCCTTTTCAAACGAAAGACGTCATGCGGATTTATGGAATCTTTTTAAACGAAAATAAGCCTCTTACTCAGCATGAAGAAGCTGTTCCAAAGACGCAATAGCGGAATTCGTCTCTTCAATGCCTGGTTGGATTCTCTTTTTTTTCGTAGGCGAATAAGAGCAATCTCCTATGGCATAAATACGATCAGTAACTTTTTGATTGTCGGCCACCAAAACCCCAAATCCCGTTTGAGATAAAGGAAGCGCGAAGGTCGAAGGCGAAGGAATCTGCCCATAGTTGACCAATGCAAAATCCGAAAGAAGAGTCAGGGTCGTTCCATCGTTAACGTTTTTGATGGCTATATCTTTGCAAAAACCATCTTTTTCTGTGAGGTGGTCCGGAACAAACGGAAGATAAACCGCCAACTGGCAGCCTTCAATTGTTTTCGGGTTGCCGCGAAATTCCATTCGACGATGGACGAGCGAAACGAAAGGAGAAATTTTAGATAAAGCCTTGGCCCAGTCTAAAGCCGAATCACCTCCGCCGAAGATAACGATTTTTTTGTTCTCCATGATAGAAGGATCTTTAAGGGCATAAAAAATGTTTTGGCATTTTTCTTCGCCTGGCAACCCCATGGTTCGAGGCTTTTGAAAGCCCAGGCCTGTCGCTAAAAGGACAAATTTGGAAACGTATTCATTGCTAGGCGTTTTAACATAGACTTTGTTTTCTTTTTCTTCGATGGAAACAACGGGTGATCCGGTAATGACTTTTTCAGGATCGATGCCCTTGGAGAACGCCACGACAATCTCTTTGGCGCTTCGAGCTGAAATCATTTCGACATCGTCAACAAGTTTTTCTGGATACAAAAAATTAGGCTGGCCGCCTATTGCTTTCTCGGCTTCGAGCAAAAGGAAATCAATTCCTTTTTTCGTTAAGGCCTGAGCGGCATAGAGACCAACTGGCCCTCCACCTACGATGATGACGTCATAGATTTGCATCACTAGTATCCTAACATATGTTTGGCTTATAATTGATCGGCTCTTTTAGAGCCACGGAAAATCATGAATTATACTTTTATCTCAAAATCCAAAGACGAAACCAAAAAACTTGGAAGGATTATTGCCCCCTTTTTTAAGGCTGGAGACGTTGTCCTTCTCAAAGGGGATTTGGGGGCTGGCAAAACCACTTTGGTCGGTGGGGTGGCTGAAGCCCTTAAAGTCGAAGACAATGTCATTTCTCCGACTTTTAACATCATGAAGTGCTATTTTCATGGAACGCTTCCTTTATACCACATTGATGCCTACCGTCTTGAAAACCAAAATATTGAACTTGGCTTAGATGAGTATATCGAGGGCGATGGCGTTTGCTTAATTGAATGGCCCCAATACATTAAGCCGCTTCTGCCCGATGAGACATTATCCATTACGCTCGAAAACGTCGGTGGCGATAACCGCAAAATCACGATTGAAGGCAACTCAAAGCACTACGAGAATATCGTAAGCGCTGTGAAAGGAGCGTTCTAATGTATAGCGTTTTAATCGATACCTCGAATACGGATTTAGCGGTAGGTCTTGCCAAAGACCACGTTCTTGTCGATGAAATAGAATATGAGGCTTGGCAAAAACAATCGGAATTCCTCGTGGCTGAGCTCGATAAAATCTTTAAGAAAAACAGAATTTCGCGGAAAGACGTCAGTGAGGTTATCGCTTCTAAAGGCCCGGGATCTTACACCGGCGTTCGCATTGCTCTCACGGTAGCCAAAGTCATGGCTTTCGCGTTGAAGGTTCCTCTCTATCTTGTGAGCAGCCTTGAGGTCGAGAAGACGGTCGGGAAACCAACTATCTGTCTTATGAACGCCAGGAGTAAACGGAGTTATATTGGGGTCTATCAAGAAGAGAGAATCCTTCTCCCCGATCAGATTATGAATAACGACGATGTTCTCAAATACATTGAAAGCCATAAAGAATATGCGGTCTCAGGCGACACCGAGTATCTTGGAATCAAGGCTCTTGATGTTGATGTGATCGGGAATCTCATTCATGCTGACATCGAACGAAACCTTATCAAAGACCCCATAACGGCCAAACCGGTCTATCTCAAGGACAATTACTAATGCCCACTTCTTTGAAAATCCGCGCCATGCGGGAGGAAGATGTTCAAGCGGTTGCCCAATTAGAGAGCACCTGTTTTGAAAACCCGTGGCCCGAAAAAGAGATCGAATACGAGCTTAAGGAAAACCCTTGCTCGAAAATCCTGGTAGCCATTCTTGATGAAACGGTTGTGGGTTATCTCGATTTCATGATTACCTTCGATTCCGCCACCATTAATCGGTTGTGCGTGACCGCCGCCGAAAGGCAAAAGGGCATCGCCCAAGGACTGCTCGACAAGATGGTCGAGATTACGAAGAAGCAAAAAGAAACGGTCGAATTCATTACGCTAGAAGTTCGTGCTGCGAACGTTCCTGCTATCGATTTGTATAAGAAAAATAGTTGGGAACAAATCACTGTCAAAAAACATTATTATGATGATGGTGAAGATGCCATTTACATGGTAAGGAGTATCTTATGACCCGTATTTTAGCAATTGAGTCAAGCTGTGATGAAACCGCGGTGGCAATCACCGAAGACGGGAAGCTTTTGGCTAACGTCGTCTCAAGCCAGGCCGCCATTCACGAAAAATATGGTGGAGTCATGCCTGAAATTGCTTCGCGTCTTCATTGCGAAAACATCGATGTTTGTCTTAAAGAAGCTTTGGAGCAATCGCATTTGAACTTTGAAGACATGGACGCCTTCGCGGTGACGAGAGGCCCAGGTCTTATTGGTTGCCTCCACGTCGGATTACAGGCCGCCAAAACTTTGGCTTTTCTTTATCAGAAACCTCTGATTCCGGTTCACCACTTAGCTGGTCACATTTATGCTAACGAATATGTCGGAAGTTTCAAATTCCCGCTCCTTTGCGTTGTGGTTTCCGGTGGCAACACCGAGCTTGTGCTCATGAACGGGGATCTCGATTTCCATATCATCGGAGAAACGAAAGACGACGCCGTTGGGGAATGCTATGACAAAGTGGCCCGCGTTTTGGGCTTGCCTTATCCCGGAGGCCTTCCGATTGATCAGCATGCCAAACTTGGGAAACACGCCTATGACCTTCCGGTTCCTCTTTCCAAAGAAGAATCCTATGATTTTTCGTACTCTGGTTTAAAGACCAGCGTCATCAATCTCGTGAACTCCATCAAGATGAAAGGCGGAACCGTGAATATCGATGACATGGCCAAATCCTTCCAAGACGTGGCGGTGGGCATGATCATCGAGAAATCCGTAAGGGCGGCCCGCGAGTATCGCGTCCAGCAAATGGTGTTGGCCGGCGGCGTCTCTGCCAACAGCTATCTTCGTGAGCAAATGAAGAATCGGCTCCTGGGAACCGGAGTGGATTTGATCATTCCCCCTCTTTGGTGCACGACGGATAATGCCGCCATGATCGCCAAGGTGGCCGAACATCTCTATCGCGAAAAGGTTTTTGCTCCTTTGACTCTCGGCGTTGATCCAAACTGGAGAATTTCCGATTTTCGGAAGTTTAATTGATTTTTGCGGGAATTTTTCTAAAGAGAAGAACCGTTTAGGCGGCTCTTCTTTTGTTTCAAGAGAAAGACGCTCGCTCTTCTTCGTGAGAAGAAAGAAAGATTGATTTATACTATTCCCGCACCAGATTGAGGCCACATTATGCAAGACAAAGCAATTACCGTTCGCTCTCTTTATGAAGCCTATGCTTCGAAAGCCGATCTTTCGAAAGTCGGCGTCGTCGTGATGGAAGGATGGGTTCGCACCAATCGTTCCAGCGGGAAAATCGGTTTCATCGAACTTCACGATGGGACGGCTTTTAAATCCATTCAAGTCGTTTATTCATCGAATAATTCGGCTTTCGAAAAGGCTAAAGGAATAAAGACCGGGTCGGCCATCGAAGTCAAAGGCGAACTCGTTTTGACTCCGAAGATGCCCCAGCCTTTCGAACTTCACCTTAAGGGATTGAAACTCTTAGGCGACGTCGCTGATGATTTCCCTCTTCAGAAAAAAGGCACTTCTTTCGAATATCTTCGCGATCTTGCCTACCTCCGTCCTCGAACGAATACTTTCCAGGCCGTTTTTCGGGTGAGAAGCGTTTTGGCGATGGCCGTCCATACATTCTTTCAGGAGAATGGATTCGTTTATGTGCATACCCCGGAAATAACCGCTAATGACGCCGAAGGAGCGGGCCAGGTCTTCACCGTGACGACCGATGCCAAGGATCCGGTCAACGATTTCTATGGCCGCCGCGCTTCGCTAACGGTTTCAGGCCAGCTTCACGTGGAGGCTTTTGCCATGGCCTTCCGCGATGTCTATACCTTTGGGCCAACCTTTCGAGCGGAGAAAAGCAACACTCCCCGCCACGCTTCCGAATTTTGGATGATTGAGCCTGAAATCGCCTTTGCCGATCTTGATGACGACATGGATTTAATCGAAAAAACGATAAAGTTTTGCATAAAGTACGTTTTGGAACATTGCCCTGATGAGATGCAGTTCTTTAATACTTATATTGATAAAACCGTTCTCGAGAAACTGAACAAAGTTTTGGCCGCCCCTTTTACCAAGATGGAATACAGCGATGGTATCGTGCTTCTTCAAAAAGCTATCAAGGAAGGACATAAATTCGAGAATATGAATGTCTATTGGGGCATGGATCTTCAGAGCGAGCATGAACGTTATCTCACCGAAGAGGTGGTTAAAGGCCCTTTGTTCTTAATTAATTATCCGAAGGAAATCAAAGCCTTTTATATGCGAGAAAATACCGATGGAAAGACCGTTGCCGCTTGTGATTTGCTGGTCCCTGGCGAGGGCGAGATCGTTGGAGGCTCGCAGCGTGAGGAGCGTTATGACATCCTGAAAGCCAAGATGGACAAGATTGGGAACACCAAAGGCCTTGAATGGTACCTTGACCTCCGGAAATACGGAGGCTGCATCCATTCCGGGTTCGGTATCGGATTTGATCGTCTTTTAATGTACATCACCGGCATGGCCAATATTAGAGATACCGAGCCTTATCCTCGGAATTCCAGTATTTTGAAGTATTGATATGGCCCAACCGTTTTTCCCAAACCAAGAACCGCAGGAGCCCGCTGTCCAGGCCGAATCGCCGGAAGAAGAGAACCGCAAAGCTTTATCGCGCAAGCGGATTTTTTGGGCCGTTGTCATCGTTGACATCGTGATTGCAATCATTTTGACCTATGAAATCGTCAGCCTCTTCATCCAATGATGAAGCGGCTTAACCCAAACGTTTATTATCTTGAAGGCCACGATTCCGAAGGGCCTAATCCTAAAATCGGCATTATTTTAGGAACTTCTGCCGTTTGCCTCATCGATGTTTCAAACGAGAAGGCGATGCTTGGTGAAGCTTTATCCTTTGTTTCCTCGGAACGGCCCTCTGCGGTAATCAAAGTCGTTCTGACCCATTTTCATAACGACCATATCGCCAACCTCGAGTATTTGCCTTCCTCCCTAGAGGTTTATAGTTCCAAAAACACCGCCCGTTATTTAAAAAAGCCCATAAACCTTGTCCAAAAAGATTTGATTTTGGATTTAGGCGGTGTCACCGCTTCTATTTTGCCAGTGCCCTCCCTTCATGCCAAGGGATGCCTGGATGTCTTATGCGGCCCTTATCTTTTTGTGGGAGATTCTTTGTATTTTCGGCGTAGCGGCACTTCGTTTTTTTATAATCGTGAAATCTCAGCAGAAATGGAAAAAAGATATGAAGCCATCCCTTTTGAGGAAACCATACCCTCACACGAAGGGCCAGCTCAAAATAAAAACGAGGTCATGCTATTCCTTCACGATCTCGTTAAGAGAGGCTTGCCGGAAAAGTTTCGTTAACGTTGCTGATTGTTGGTCGGCCCGTTACTGTTTTGGGAGTTTGGATTATTGATGGAAACCGTGTCGTAATAGTTATAGCCCTCAAGGCTCTTGCTGAAGACCGTAAGGCAACGTTTTTCAAGCATAACAAGGCGCGCTACGAAGGCTTGAATATCCACGGCGAAATATACAGCGGAAGTAATCCACATCGGAACGAGAAGGTAACTGGCCCAATAATTCCAGACCCACATCGGTCCAGCGCTTTGAATCCAATTAGGCCAGCGAGTCAGCAAGGTCAGGCCCCAAAAGGTTCCATAAATCGTAGGGTCGCTCCAATCGAAGTTGAAAAACAAAGTGCTGAAATGCGAGAAATGATTTTCAGTCCAAAGACCAGTGACCGAAGAATAAGAAATATAAAGAACAAGGCTTACAAAGGCGATGATAAAAGGGGCAATCGCTTGTTTGAACAAAACCCGGTTGGTTTTGATGATGCCGTATTTGCGGAGCGATTTGGGATCTTGGATAACCCGATAAACGACGACATCATGAAGCTCGTAATCCATCCGTTTGGCGAATTCCAAGCTGATCCACCGAATGAGCATGCCAAGAAGGCCCAGCAAAACGAAAAACAAAACCATGACGATCAAAAGAACAATCAGAAGCCGGCGGTCGGTCTCGTTTAAGGTGATATCAATGAAGGACATGTTTATTTATCCTTTCCGTCGTCGTCATGGGAGATATCGATATAACCAGCGGGCTTTTGCTTATTGGCAATCGCTGGAGTGGACTGGTGGGAAGCAGGAATCGAGGGGGTTTCTTTGACGGAGACATCGATGGTCGGGGTGGTTTCTGGAGCGGCGCCTAACGAAGGGGCGTCTTTGTAGAAACCATTGGATTCGACGGGCTTGGGTGTTTCTTGGCTCTTTTCTTTATTGCCTCGTGGATTTTGATAATAATTTTGCTGAACATAAACATTGGAAGGGCCCGCAGGAATCGACTGGGCCGGGGCGGCAGGCTGGAGTCTCATCTCGTTATTCATCTGCGCGTTTTTAATGGTTTCGACTTTGCTATCGGCATCCAGTTTCTTGAAAGGATCTTCGCCTTTGAAGAAACGATAAACGGCATGGCAGAAAAGAACGATGCAGGTGAAAAATCCATAAATGGCAAAAACCACGAGAACAGCCAAAAACAAGGGTAAAACCAGAATATAGACAAGTCCCAAGCCGAAATTTTTTAAAAATTTTCCCATGGCTTTCACTTTAAAGACGCTTTCTTTGCCCTCAACAATAATAGCGTAGAGATAAGACTTGGGCCATCCACGGAAAGCAAAAAGAGGGAAATCAAGAGAAGCCCGGCGTCCTTTGGCATCAAAGAATAAAAGGCCGCCACCCCATAAAGGGATCCCAAGAGCAGAATCCCCACGAGAAGATAGAGCCACCAAACGTTTTTCTCAAAAAGACTCACGAGCGAAAAAACCGCGAAATAGATGCCAAAAGCCAGGAAAAGATAGGCTATCGGAATCACGATAAAGCCGAAGCCCAAAGCCAACCCCGCGAAGGCCACTCCAGCGATTGGACAGCTCACCTTGAAGAAATCGTTTTCAGTGAAGGATATATCAGTCTTTTGGAAAAAAAGCTGAAGAAAGAAATGGCTTAAGGATGCCTCAGCCAAACCATATCCAAAAATAAAGGTCGGAACGATGATATCCACTTCGGAATTTCCACTTAATCCCAAAACCGTTTTTCCGACTTCTATCATGTCGATTTGGTAGAGACCGTTAATTAAAGGCAAAGCCGCATAATTTAGGGCTAGTTCGACTAGAGCGGTTGAGAAGATCAGTAATGAGACTGGTGACTGCCGCTTGGCCATATAGCCATAAAAGACACCCGAAATGATGGCAGGAATAATGTAAAAGAGAGTCGCCCCAAGGTCGTAAGCCGTGACGCTTAACGCCACCAAGGAAGCTGCTAGGACATAAGGAAGAAGATATTTGTTCTCACAAAGCTCTCCGACAAGCGCGCTGGCCAAGGGGAGAAATAAAACAATGAAGAAAGCCGATAAAGGAACAAAGGTTGCAATTACGGCCAAGATGGCGTTGGCCGCTGCCATGATTCCCATGAAAGCTAAGTTCTGAGCCGGTGTTTTTCTCTTCGAGAAAAAGTTCATGCTCCTATTATCAACTTTTATTCTTTGATTGAAATAATTTGGGATGAAGAATCGCTTTCCCCGCTAAGAATGGCTGGAAAGCCTTTTTCTTCAAGCGCACCCCCTTATTGACGTCCATCCGCTTGGGGGAGAAGAGCTTTCTTTTTTGTTTATTTGTGGCAAACAACCAAAGGCTCGGCTTTTTAGGAAAAAAAGCGCGCAGGAGTCTAGAAGGAAAGGGCGAACGAGGGTATGCTTAACTTCGTTAATAAACCCCCATGGATTACGCATCACTATTGAACGAAAAACAACTCGAAGCCGTTGAAACCGCCTCTCAATATGTCCGTATTATCGCGGGGGCCGGCAGCGGCAAAACGAGGGTCCTGACCTATCGGATTTCTTTTTTGATCAGCGATCGCCATGTCGATCCCTCCAAAATCTTGGCCATCGCTTTCACGAACAAAGTCGCCCAGGAAATGAAAGATCGTGCCTCAAAATTGGTTAATGAGTTGCTGGGCTATACGCCGATGCTTCATATTTCGACCTTTCATTCCTTTTGCGCCCGTTTTTTGCGAATCGAATGCAAAGCTATCGACTATCCTTCAAGCTTCACCATCTACGACGAAGACGACCAGATGAGGCTGATTAAAAACTGCGCCGTGGAAATCGGTTATAAGAAAAGCGACGACATCGTGAAGCAAGCCATCCAGTACATTCGCGAGAAGAAAACCAAGGGCATTTATCCTGAGGATATCACGATTCGTTTTGAGGCCTTTCACGATGAAAAAGAATGTTTGAAGATCTATATGCTTTATGAACAGAAAAAGACGGCTTCCATGGCTCTTGATTTTGATGATCTTCTTCTCAAAACAATCGAGATTTTGCAAAACAACGAAGCTATCAGAAATCAGTGGTCGCATCGTTTTGACCATATTTTGGTCGATGAGTTTCAGGACACCAACGACATTCAGTACAAACTGATGAAGTTGCTGCTCAACGAAGGAACCTCGATTTATGTCGTTGGGGATCCCGATCAAACGATTTATACCTGGAGGGGCGCTAATCAGAACATCATCATGGGTTTTGAGAAACAATTCCCCGCGGTCGAAACCGTTATTCTCGATGAGAACTACCGTTCTACCAAAACCATTTTGGATGCAGCCAACAAACTGATCGCCAATAACAAAAAACGGGTTCCCAAAACCCTTTTCACCAGATCAAGCGCCGGCGAAGCAATCGAAACCAACATGCTGCCAAAACCCGAAGACGAAGCTAATTGGGTTTGCGGCAAAATCGCTTCGATCGCAAGCAGCCATAAAGACGAAAACGGGAAACCCACTTATAACAACATTGCCATTCTTTATCGTTCCTCTTATATGACACGGCCTTTCGAAGCTGAATTGAAAGACAGAGGCATTCCTTATCGAATTTTTGGAGGCCTTCGCTTCTACGAGCGGGCCGAAGTCAAAGATCTTTTGGCTTATTTCAACCTCTTGCTTAACCCAGAAGATAATGTTGCCTTTGAGCGAATAGCCAACGTTCCGCGGAGAAGCGTCGGTGACACTTCTCTTGACCGGATTGGGCAAGAAGCCAAAACACGTGGCCTTTCGGAATACGAATACATGAGAAATATCGAAAAGTTCGCCGATGATTCGGAAATCCCGACTCGGGTCATCGCCGTTTTGACGAAGATGATTGCGCTTATGGAATCCACCAAACAAAAGTTAACGGATAACCTTGAAGCATATAGCGGCATTTTAAAGGATTTCGTCACGGATCTTGGATATTATGATTTCTTAAAGGATACCGAAGAACCTGACGAGGATCGTGTGGGCAATGTTAATTCCCTTTTTGACGACATTTCTCATTTTATCGAAAAAAATCCAGAATCGAAATTCTCCGAATATCTTCAAAACGTTACTTTGTTGACGTCCCAAGATGACATGAATGGCGGGAACTATGTTTCCCTCATGACCATTCACGTGGCCAAGGGTCTCGAGTTCGATTACGTTTTCGTTATTTGCATGAATGAGGGAGCCTTTCCCTCGATGCGAGCGGAAATGGAAAGTGGCCGCGACGCCGAGGAAGAAGAAAGACGTTTGGCTTATGTGGCCATGACCCGCGCGAAAAAACAGTTATTCTGTTCCTGCAATACCGCTTATTCTTATGTTACGGACAGCCACACCGTTCCTTCCAAATATTTCAAGGAAGCGGGTCTTTCGCTGCCTCGCGGCAATTCTTTTTTCTCGGACTCTGGCTGGAATCAACCTTTTCAGAAGAGCGGTCAAAGTTCCGGCAATTACTTTTCGGATGGAGGCCATATTTCTTCCTTCGAGGAGAAAGCGGAAGCCCCGGAAGACGAAAAACCGAAGGACAACGGAATTAGGGATTGGCGGATCGGCGACAGAGCCCATCACGAGAAGTTCGGGGATGGAACGGTCGTGACCGTCATCGACAGCAACATCATCGTGATCAATTTTGATTCTGTTGGCAAAAAAACGCTTTTGTCAACGCACCCAATGCTTTCTAGGATTAAATCCCAAGGAGGAGACGCATGACCGTTGAAGAAGCCGCTAAAAGAGTGCAAGAGTTGACGGCGCTCCTCGAAAAATACAATTATGAATATTATGCCTTGAACCAGTCGAGCGTTTCAGATGCCGAGTTTGATCGTCTCATGAATGAACTCAAAATGCTGGAAGACCAGTTTCCAGCCTTGAAGTCCAAGAATTCTCCAACTCAGCGCGTGGGCGGCACCGTTCAAACCGAATTTAAAAAAATACCCCACAAAAGGCTCATGCTTTCGCTGGGAAATGTTTATAACGAAGACGAAATGCGCGATTTTGATCGAAAGGTTCGGGAGATACTGCATATCGACAAAGTCATTTATATGGGCGAGGTGAAGATTGATGGGCTTGGCATGTCTTTGGTTTACGATCGGGGCGAACTCCAATATGCGGTGACTCGAGGCGATGGGGTCATGGGCGAAGATGTCACCTCTAACGTCATCACCATTCGCTCCATTCCGCTTCACGTGACCGAGAAGCGTCCTTTTGAAATTCGGGGTGAAGTTTATATGCCCAAGGCTTCATTGGCGTCCTGCAACGAGGAAAGGCGGGCCGCCGGAGAATCGGAATTCGCAAACTGCCGAAACGCCGCCGCGGGTTCCGTTCGTAATCTTGATTCTAAGGTGGCCGCTTCGCGGAAGCTTGATGCTTTTTGGTATTATCTTGTGAACGCCCGCGAACTTGGGATTCACATTCATAGTAAATCGTTGGATTATCTTGATACCCTGGGTTTCAGGACCAATCACGAAAGAAAAATCCTGAATGGGATCGACGAAGTGATTGCCTACATTCGCGAATACGCCGAGAAACGACCTTCTCTTGATTATGATATTGATGGTTTGGTCTTCAAAGTCGACGATATCGATAAATACGATGCCTTGGGGTATACCGCCAAAGAACCGCGCTGGGCCATCGCTTATAAGTTCCCTCCCACGGAAGTCACCACCAAACTTTTAGATATTGTTTTGACGATCGGCCGAACGGGCAGAGTGACTCCGAACGCCATCTTGGAGCCGGTCCGAGTTCAGGGCTCACTCGTTCAAAGAGCTACTTTGAATAACGAGGATTTCATTAAAGAAAAGGGACTTATGATCGGCGATATCATTGGGCTCCACAAGGCAGCTGACGTGATTCCGGAAGTTACGGGACCCATTATCGATAAAAGAGACGGCTCCCAAACCCCATGGGTCATGCCGACGATCTGCCCCGTTTGCGGAGGGCCTCTCGTGAAAGTCAAAGGCCTTCACTATTGCCTTAACCCCAATTGTGGGTCCCGTAAGATTGAAGCCATCATCCATTTCGCTTCCCGGAATGCCATGGACATCGATGGCATGGGCGAAAGAGTGGTCGAAGAATTTTTCGCCGAAGGTTTCCTTAAGGACATTCCCGATGTTTTTACGCTGCAAAATCACGCTTCCGAGATCAAGGAACTCGATGGCTGGAGCGACAAGTCCATCAATTTGATTCTGAATGGCATCGAAGAAAGCAAAAAGAAATCCTTGGAACGTCTTCTTTTCGGCTTAGGAATCAAAGAGGTTGGAGAAAAAATGGCCAAGGTTCTCGCCAAACGTTATAAAAGTCTTGATGTTTTTGAAGCCATCAGCCAGGAAGAACTTCAAGAAATTCCCGATGTGGGCCCGGTGGCGGCCAAATCGATTTATGACTTTTTTCATGACGGAAGCGCTCTTGCGGAGATAGCATCCTTAAAAAACGAAGGGGTTAATCTCAAATACTTAGGGACTGACACCATTGATGTGAATTCTTACTTCTACGGCAAAACGATTGTTCTGACTGGAACGCTTGTCCATTATAGCCGTGATCAGATGACCGAAATATTAGAAGGAATCGGCGCTCAAGTTTCAGGTTCTGTTTCTAAGAATACCGATATCGTGATTGCGGGCCCTGGCGCCGGGTCGAAGCTTGACAAAGCCCAGGAACTCGGAATTGAAGTAATGGATGAGCAAACGGCTTTGAACCACCTCAACAAGACGGGTCAATGAGTCTTCAAAAAAGCAATATTTCCCTAGCTTTTTTTCTGAGTTTCCGTTCTTTTCGTTACCGCTTATTAGTGGTAACCTTGTAACCGGGCAAGGCTTAGTATGAAAACCATCACAATGGATGTTCTAAAGGATGCGGCTAATCGTCTCTTGTTTGATATGTCTGAAGAACAATACAAAACGCTTTATGAAGAGTTTGGAACCCTAACCAAGCAAATGGCCAAAATAGGTGAAATCCAAGGGCTTGAAAAATATGCTCCGATGACCTTTCCTTTCGATTGTTCAACCTCCTATTTGCGTGAAGATGCGGCGGAGCCTCCTCTCAAACGGGAAGACGCTCTCCAAAATTCTGGCAGCAAGCAAGACAACCAAATTAAACTTCCGAAGGTGGTTTTATGAATTATCTGGATTTGCCTCTTAAAGACCTTCATGACGCCTTAATGGCCAAAAAGACCACCCCTTTGGAGTTAACAAGAGAAGCCTTAAAACGGGCTCATGCCAATAAGGACAATGCCTTTGAAATCATTTGCGACGAAGAAGCTCTCGCATTTGCCAAAACCTTGGTCATGCCGGAAGCCGACAACCCTCTTTGGGGAATCCCCTTCTTTAGCAAAGACAACTTTTCGACTAAAGGAATTCCCACGACCGCTTCTAGCAACATTCTCAATGGTTATGTTCCGGTTTATGATGCCACGGTTATTTCCAAACTCAAGGCCGCCAAAGCTGTGATGATCGGGAAAACGACGCTTGATGAGTTGGCAATGGGCGGAACGGGAACCACGGGGCATCTTGGCGTCACATTCAATCCTTATGACCCTTCTCATCATAGAATGATCGGTGGCTCTAGCTGCGGAAGCGCCGCTTCCGTTGCAGCCGGGATCGTTCCATTCGCCTTGGGTTCTGATACAGGGGATTCCGTTAGAAAACCGGCTTCTTTTGCTGGCCTTGTGGGGATGAAACCCACTTGGGGAAGAATTAGCCGCTATGGCTTGTTCCCTTTTGCCCCTTCTTTGGATCATGTGGGTTTCTTCACTCGGGATGTTTATGCCTCTGCCATTATCCTTGATGTTTTAGCGGGCCGAGATTCTCACGATTCTACTTCTAGCGACAAACCCGTTGAAAAATACGAAGAAGATATTTCAAAACCGATTTCCGGAATGAAAATTGCGGTCATTAGGGAAATCGTGGATTCCCTTAAAGATCCAGCGGTTGTTAAGCATTTCAATAATTCCATGGAAGCCTTGAAAAAAGAAGGCGTTACCATTGATTTCGTTGATTTTGGACGTGATTTATTGGAGTCTCTATATCCGACTTACATGGTTATTTCATGTGCTGAGGCCACTTCCAATAACGCTAATCTGGATGGGATTAAATTTGGCCCCTTCTTAGGCGGGAAGACATACCAAGAGGTAATGTACAACGCTCGGAACACTGGTTTCAGTGAACTGATCAAACGTCGTTTTGTGATTGGGTCTTACTGTCTTATGAGGGAAAATCAGGAAGAGCTTTTTCTTCGCGCCCAAAGAAATCGGGCCAAAATCGTAGAAACCGTTAATCATATATTCAAGGATCATGATTTCATCTATTTGACCGCCTCTCCAACCATCGCGCCTTTATTTAGTCAAAAGAGCGACAAACTTTCGGATGAATATCTTATTGCCGACAATCACCTTTGCTTAGGAAACTTTGCCGGCCTTCCTTCAATCACGCTTCCTCTTTTCTATGAGGATGGGCTTCCGGTTGGAGTCAACTTCATGGGCCGTGCCTTTGAAGAGAAGAAACTTTACCAAATCAGCGGGGCTTTTGAGCGGCTTTCCGGTTTAGCAGAAACTTCCGTTACCAATAGGCAGGAGGCCAAATTATGAACTTTGAAGCGGTTATTGGCCTTGAAATCCATGTCGAGATGAAGACTAAGTCGAAGATGTTTTCCTCGGCTCCCAATGGTTTTAGCCATGAACCAAACACCGAAATCGCGCCTCTCGATATGGCTTTTCCGGGAACGATGCCCGTCGTGAATAAGCAAGCGGTCATTAACGCGATCCGCGTGGCTAACGCCCTTCATATGACCATTGACCATACGTTATATTTCGATCGTAAGAACTATTTCTATTCAGACCTTCCAAAGGGATATCAAATAACTCAGCAAAACAGGCCTATTGGTAAAGAGGGATACCTTTTAATCAACACCCCTCAAGGTCAGAAAAAGATTCGGATTGAGCGGATTCATATGGAGGAAGACACTTGCAAGCAAGAGCACTTCATGGACTACACTCTTTTGGATTATAACCGGGCTGGCGTTCCCCTTGTCGAAATCGTTTCTTTGCCAGACATTTCAAACGGGACAGAGGCCTTGGAATATGCCGAAGCGGTTCGCAACATCGTCGTCTATAGCGGAACCTCTGACGGAAAAATGGAGGAGGGGAGCTTGCGGTGCGACACCAACGTTTCAATCCGTCCTTATGGTCAAAAATCGCTTGGCACCAAGGTTGAAATCAAGAACATCAATTCTTTTAAAAACATCGAAGCCGCCATCGATTATGAAGTTGAAAGACAATCGAAACTAATTCTTTCCGGGACCCCAGTCGCCCAAGAAACGAGGCGTTTTGATGAATCTACCGGGAAAACGGTTCTCATGCGGATTAAGAGCGATGCGGTTGACTATAAATATTTTTGCGAACCCAATATCACCCCGATTAAATTAAGCGACGAATTCGTTGATGACGCCATCGCTACGTGCCCCGAACTTTACGAGGCCAAAAAAGAAAAATACCTTAATGCAGGACTTAGTGAGACCGACGTCGCCATCATTCTTAGCGATATCAACATGTCATCCTATTTTGAAAAAGCCCTTCCTGAAGTCAAAAACGGAAAGGACCTTGCTAATTTTTTAATCGTCGAAATAAATGGTTATCTCAATAAAAACGGGAAGACGATCCATGATCTTAATTTAGCGCCCTCCGCTTTGGCCGAAATCGTTAGAATGCAGGAAACCGGTGGCCTTTCCCACAAACAATGCGCCGATGTTTTAGCCAAGGTTTTGGCAACGGGGATCAAGCCTAGCGAAGCCCAAGCCGAACTGCATATCGTTGCCCAAGTTAATGATCAAGGCGCCATCATGGCCTTTGTTAATCAGGTTTTGGAAACCAATCCTCAATCCATCGCCGATTTTAAAGCAGGGAAAGACCGCGCTCTTGGTTTCTTGGTGGGGCAGGTCATGAAAATTAGTCGTGGCAAGGTAAACCCCGCCGAAGTTTCGCGCCTATTATTAGAGGAGCTGAAAAAGAGATAATGGATAAAGAAATCGAGAAACTCCAATTTTGGCTTAAGACGGCTTCTTCTTATGAACTGCCTTCTTTCAAAGAGCTTCCTACCGTTCCGTTATATATGGAGCAAGTCGTTGTCTATATCAATCAGGTCTTATCGCCTTTGACCCCTAGCGACACCCAAATTTTGACTTCTTTCATGGTGAACAATTATGTGAAGGCCAAAATCCTCAAGGAACCTGCAAAGAAGAAATACAGCGTTGAGCATCTAGGTTACCTTCTGGCTCTTACTACCTTGAAGCGGACGCTTTCGATGAGCGAAATATCTTTGCTCATTGAAATGGACAAGGACGTCAGTACTGATAAATCTGTCTTATATGGTTTTTTTAGCGTCATGACAAAGGATATTTTGCAGGAAACCGCGAACAAGACCGAACTTAAAACCGCTTCTTTTGTGGAGCGTTACGAAAAGGAAAAGAAAGCCGATCCTGCTAAAGCCGATATGAATTTGCGTGATTCTTTGGGCCTCATTGCTCTTCGCTTGGCGATTCAGGCCAGCGTGAACCAAGCTTTAGCCGAAGTAATCTTAACTTCCATCGCCAAAGATGTTCATAGTGAAAAAGAGTTTGAATTGGAGAGCAAACCGACCCCAAACGAAGTAAAAAGAGAGAACAGGCTTAATGAGGGCCAAGCCCGCCGTTTGGCTTTGGCTAAGAAGATTCAAAAAACGAAAAAATAGGATAGCAATATCCAGAAAGGGCAAATATGAAACACGTTTTAGTAACTGGAGGGCTGGGTTTTATCGGAAGCGAGGCCGTTATCGCTTTGATCGCCAGCGGGTACAAACCGATAATCGTGGACGATCTCTATAATTCTAAACTTGCCGTTTTAGATCGAATTGAAACTATTTCGCACGTTCGCCCAAAATTTTACAAGGTTGATTGCACCAAACGTTTGGCGGTAAAAAAGATTTTTGACGAGAACCAAATCGATTCCGTCATCCATTTTGCTGGTTTTAAAGCGGTTGGTGAATCGGTTTCGAAACCAATCGAATACTATCAAAACAACCTCGGGAGTGCCATTACGCTTCTTTCGGTCATGAAAGAAAAAGGTGTCCATAAGTTCATTTTCTCTTCATCGGCTACCGTTTATGGCATTCCAAACCACGTTCCCTTAGTGGAAACCGATCCGATAGGTTCTGCCACCAATCCCTACGGCGAGACCAAAATCATGATTGAACGAATTTTGGAAGACGCTTGCAAAGCCGATGGAAAGCTTAATGTCGGTCTTCTTCGCTACTTTAATCCAATAGGTGCTCATCCTTCGGGATTGTTAGGAGAAGATCCTAATGGAATTCCTAATAATATCATGCCCTATATAACGCAGGTTGCGATTGGCAAGCTTCCCTTTCTCCGAGTTTATGGGGATGATTACAAGACGGTGGATGGGACTGGGGTCAGGGACTATATTCATGTCGTTGATCTAGCCGAAGGGCATGTTGCCGCTCTTAAGAAGCTGGATTCAAACCCCGGACTCGTTATTTATAATCTCGGAACCGGGAAAGGCACCTCCGTTCTTGAATTGGTAAAGACTTTTGAAAAAGCCAATAAAATAAAGATTCCATATAAGATCGAAGCGCGTCGTCCAGGGGACGTTGACAAAAACTACGCCAACTGTGATAAAGCTTATAAAGAGCTTGGCTGGAAATCCCGATTGACGGTATTTGACGCCTGCCGAGACGCCTATCATTTTCAAAAAGAGAATCCTAAGGGAATTAGGTAAAGTTTAACGGAAATGGCGTGCTCTCTACCTATGCAAAGGTTTGATTTTTCGACCTATTGTTTTTTCGCGGCTTATTTCAAAAGGAATGCGACCTTCTCTAATGCACTGCTTTAAAAAAATGTTAATTGCTGAGCTTGTCGTGATTCCGAGGTCTTTAAAAAGCTCTTCCGCTTGAGTTTTCGTTTCTTTGTCGACTCTAATCGTCATGATATCCTTGGGCATCTGATTTGCCTCGTTTCATTTTCATCATAGTAATGATATTGTGCATACAAAAGATATTCAATAGCATTACCTTATTAGTATATTTCGTTTTGGATATAGTCGTCTATGCGAATGTTATTTTGCAAATGTAAGGGCTTTCTAGTTAAAATATGTCATATAATAATGAAGAAAAATGGAGGTTTGTTTATGGAAAAATTCGTGGTTTCGCTTCCAAGTGGCCGTTTTCTTTATGGTCGTTCTTTTTTATCAGACCAACCTATTCGGAATCTTGTAATTATGGAAGGAATGAACGAACATTCCCTTCGTTATAAGGATTTGGCCCTTTATTTTAATTCTTTAGGAATTAGTGTTTATGTTCTGGATTCTTTTGGCCAAGGTTTGAATGCTCCTAAACCGGAAGATCAGGAGAAATGGCATAAGGGCGCTTTTGATGAAAACGTTAAAGCCGCTCATCTTGAGATTGAGGAATTAAAGAAAACATCTTTGCTTCCTACTTCTTTAATGGGTCATTCTATGGGTTCGTTTATGGCCCAACGTTTTATTGAACTTTACCCAGAATCCGTGGATTCGGTTATTCTTTGCGGAACCAATGGACCAGCCAAAGGAAAAATGGTCACTGCCTTCCTTTTAGCCAGCGTTATCACAAATAAAAAGAATTGGGATAAACCTTCCCCGTTCTTAAACAATATGGGCTTAGGTGCTTATTCGAAGGCAATAAAAGGTCGCCGAACAGATCTTGATTGGCTATCCTATAATACCGAAAACGTTGATGCTTACATCAAGGACCCTTATTGCGGCCATGCGGATACTCATGGTTTTTGGAAAGAATTCTTACGCGGGATGCAGGAACTTTATAAGCCGAAGTGGCTTAAACGAATTTCCCCCAAAGAAAGAATATTAATCATCTCCGGAGCTGAAGATCCTGTGGGTGAATTCGGGAAAGGACCGAAACGTCTTCTAGAAATGTATAAGAAATTGGGGATTACTCGTGTTTCTTTGATTATTTATCCAGGCTTGCGCCACGAGATTCACAATGAAAAAGATCATTTGAAAGTTTACAAAGCTTTCTCGGATTTCCTTTTGAGGAAATAAACAAGTCTATCGCTTTATTTTTGTATTTCTCCTTCTGCTTTCGTTTTTTATTTTTATTCAAAGGGGTAAAAATTTGATTATGCATGCTGAAAGGTTCAATATCTTTAAAGCCAATTTTGGCTTGGGCCTAAAATGCTAACAAAAAAACACTACTATTTTCTTTCTTTTATTTTGATAGTTTTTTTCTTTGCCTGTATCTCGTTTTTGCTTGAAGGGCATGCTTATTTTGGCAGTAATCACGATCGTGATATGACCAACCTTGAGTTTTTTCTTTCTTTTGGGGTTACCGTTCTTTCGATTTTTATTTTGTTTTTATTGGCCCATCGTTCTTTTCATATTAAGCCCAAATGGGGATTAGTCATTCCTTTAGGGATTGTTTGTTTGTCAAGCTTGATTTCCCTGATTGTTTTTCCTGGAATCTTTTTAAATGGCCAGCCGATTTACAGTTTGGATCTCGTTAGTGGGATTCGGTATTCCTGTTTAACTTTGATTGTTTTTGTCTCTTTATACATTTGCCTAGCAATAATCCCCTCGATGACCGGGGGGTCTGCTCTTTATGATTTGGTCTTTTTAGCTGCGGCCGTTGTAGCTTTTGCCGCTATTGCTTGGAGCTATATCAATGAAACTGATCTTTATGGCAAATTGTTTTCTTATGGTTTTCCTGCTAATGGTTATAATGTTCCTAAGAGTTTTACTGCCAATCGCAATATTTACGGATTTATTTTATTTTATGGAATCGTCGGTGAAGCTTATCTTCACGTGAAACGCCCCCATTGGTGGCGCTGGATCGTTATGGGTTTTGTTTTTTTCAATCAGCTTTTTGTTCTTAGCAAAACATCGATTATCATATCAGTGTTTTTCCTTGGGTGCTTTATTGTTTGGTCTTTTGTCCGTTCCGTTTTTGCGCATCCTTACCGGAATGTTATTTCTCTTGGAATCGTTTCTGCAACGGCGATAGGCTTTTGGCTAGGCGGGGCTTTTAACACCGGTGGCTTTTTTGGATGGTTTGGCGACTATTTTAGATTTGCTTGGCAGTTATTCATCGCCAACGCCAACCATTCGTTTATCTCAAGGCTTGTCTGCTATTCACAAGCCTATAATTCCGTTACTGCGAATCCCATTACAGCCCTCTTGGGTTTTGGTTTTGGGAATTGGAATCAAGCTCTTTATGCATCCATCAATGGTTCTTCTACAGCCTTTCTCCCAATGGACAACGCTTTTGCCGTTGATATTTTAGAGAACGGAGTTTTTGGATTCTTGCTTTCTTCTTCCATTTGGGTTTTTGTTTTTGCCTTGATCATTAACGCTCTAATTAAGAAGAGGCAAAATTCATGGATTATTTTGTTCTTAGCGATATCGGTATTGGCGCATACCATGACCGAAGCTGGTGATTTCTTGTATATAAACGCCACTGGAACTGTTTTATTTTGCACGATTTATCTTCCGATTGCCTCTGATTTTGAAGCCGAAAAAAACAAAGTCGAAGAAAAAGAAATTGAAAGCCGGTATTTTTCTCATCCCTATCCAAAGCTGAAGATTTTTTCCTTGCTCGATGCTTCAGGATGGTATTTTCTTTTGACTCCGTTCTTCGTTTTGTTTTTCGGATTAGCTTTTGGTTTTACTTATGCATCAAGGAACGCCATATTTGCGAACGCCTTTCTTTGCGTTAATGTTCTATTGGGATTTTTGATCTTTCCAATTGCCTACGATTGTACAAAAACCATTTGGGGGGAAGACCGTAAGAATGGCGTTTTTGCCATAGTGTTTCTTATTTTGTTTTCAATTTCAGCCCTTGTATTGCCTTTCCTTAATGTTGGTCTTGCAGGTTTCTTGGTTCCTGTGGTTTTCCTTGGTTTCTTGATGACGATTATTATTTCCAAATGGTCCTTGTTGAGATTTTCAAAGTTCAAGAACCCCTTTTTCCTTTCTTTGATATTTTCTTTTTCGTTAATTCTTGGTGACAACATCTTGATCTGGCTCTTCTTGGATTCGCTGACCGTTTATACTTTTGTTTGCATTGGTTTGATCGATTTGATTGCTTGGTATCTCTTCTATTTTTATCAAAATTTTGGGTCTCGCCAATGGGATTCTATTGAAGACCGTTTCTTATATTTTGTTATCAAACATCAATTAAAAATTGACCAGACGTTTAATCGCGAAACGATGCCTAAAATTCCTTATAAAAGAAATTCGTTTTAGTAATATTTTCCATCGTAAATTCCTCGATTGTAGGCTTTTATCTTTTCGATAAAAGACGCTCTTTTGCCAGGCTCTTCGTGAAAACAAATCAAGTGAAAGAAACCCATCACATAAGACCATTTTCCAAAGAGTTTGCTGGCAACGAATCCCAGCGAATAAAAATACCCTTTTAGCGTTTCCTCATTAATGGCGTTTTCGTTTTCAATTATTCTGCCGATATATCTTTTGTCCTGGAGAATTTTTCCTCCGGCTTTATAGAAATCATTCAAAAACAAGGCGTCCTCACCATTTTCGACTCGCATTCCTGGTCCGACCATTGGGTTAAAGGAAAGACTGTTTTTTGTTAAAAATTCTAGGCGGAAAAAAATTCCAAAACAACTTATTTGGTAATATTTTACTCGGGATAAAAGCTTATTTTTTTTAAGGTTCATCGGATCTTTTATCTTTGATTCTGCGTAAAGATTAAAACGGATCGCTTGGGCTTTTGGGTTTGCCGCAAAAGCATTTTGGACAATTTTTAAATAACCTGGTTCAAAGCTGATGTTATCATCGGCGAAAGTAACGATATCCGAATCGGCGCATCTTAACAAAGAGTTACGACTCTTTGAGACTCCAATCGAAGAAAGCAAAATTAGTTTATAAAATCCATTTTTGTAAGATAGTTTGATGGCTCCCGACTCTCCGTTTTGGTCTCCAACGAGCGGTTCTCCCTCAATGTTGTTTTTTGCCAAGAGAGAAGATATCTCTTCCTCGTTTTTTTGGAAAGTGGTGACCATCGTTTCGATTTTCATGTATTTCATTATTACCTTCTTTTATGTTTTACGCTATAAAGAGCGATAGGTTGCCGGAATAAAAGGTTTATACTTCCATTTAGTTATGGCTGAAACCATAAAGCCAATCGACAAAAGGCTAGACAAAAAATCCAGCATAAAAGTTGGGATCGTTTTAACCTATTTCCGTTTGGCGATTTATTTGCTTTTGGCTCTTTTTTACCCCCCTTACCTTCTCCAGATGGTGGGGAAGTTGAATAATGGTCTTTATCAATTCGCAATAGCAGCCATTTCCTTTGTTTTACTGGCTTCCCTTGGCATCGAAAACACATATGTTCGCTTTTCAACAATTTCCAAGGAAAAAGACGGGGAACCAGGGTTGGCGAAAACCAACGGCTTTTATCTTTTTTTGTTTGGAGGGGTGGCTTTTCTAGAAATTCTTATCGGGATTAGCCTAGCTTTTCTTTACAAAACCAACGTTTTTGTGATTAAGGACGCCTCAACGAATTCTTCGGAGATTCTTTTTTGGCTTCTGTTGATTACCACCATAAGTTTTGCCACCGATTTTTTCCTGTCGATTTTTTCTTGGTATGCCTATTTGAAATCCCGGTTTGCTTTCATGCAAATTTCGCTTTTGATTTTTCATGTTCTAACAATTGGCTTTTCGTCTCTTGCTCTCTTTTTAGGGGGAGGGATTATTTGGGTAGCTTTTGCCAGTGCCTTGGTTCAATTTGTCTTTGATGTGGCGAACGTCGTTTATTGCTTTGTGGTTTTAAAAATGAAGATTAGTTTTCCCTGCTTTTCCGAATTTGCAAAAAAATTCAAGGAAGTCATCGCTTTTTCGTTCTTCATTTTCTTAATGGTAATCGCAAGCCAAATCAACGCCAATTTGGGAAAGACCGTCTTGGAAGGACTGGGGGACAACACGATGGTCACGGTCTTTTCTTATGGTATTCAGTTTTATTCCTATGAGGCTCTTATCGCGGTGGCGATTAGTGATAGTTTCACTCCCCGGGTCAACGAATTGGTAGTTGAGAAGAAAGACCAAGAAGTTTCTTCTCTGTTTCTTTTGTCTTCCAAGATCCAGATGGCGATCTTATTTGGCATCATCGGTGGTTTTGCCACCTGCGGTCTTGGCTTTATCTCTGTTTGGCTTGGCAAAGGGGATCTATCTTCCGCAAACTTCAAGCAAATCTATTTCTTAGGCTTAGGCTTTTTGCTCCTTTGGCTAATCCCTCTTTCCGAAACGATAGGCTTAGAGATTCAAAAAGCCAACGACAAACATAAGTTCCTCGCCGTTTTCAATTTAGTCGGTTCTTTGATTAGCATCTTCGTCACAATTATTTGCCTCGAATACCTCCCAGTGGAGTGGAAGGTCTATGGGCCCTTTATCGGCATGGCGTTAGAAGTGGTGGCTGGAATGGTCGTTGCCAGTAATATTTATTACAAAAAGGTCCTTAAGCTACCCATAAAAAAGTTTTTTGCTTATTTTGGAATTCTTGGTTTGCTGGCTGTGGTGGCCTGGGCGATTCCTTATGGGATTTTTGAATATTTTGTCGCACTTCCAGATTGGTTAAATGGCTATTTCCCCGTTATCATCAAGGGACTGGTCTTTGCAGCGATTTACGCTCCCTTAGCCTTCCTGTTATTACGGAAAGAGCTGCGAGCGTGGCAGGATGAACAGAAAATTCAGAATGATCATCTCTCAAAAAATTCTCTTTGAGCCCTTTTTGATTTAGTATTAAGGCTATCATGATTAAATTGAATGCTTTATCGGTCATAACAGATGAAGAGGAGGGAAAAAACGAGCCTCTTTCGATTTCTTTTGATTCGGGAGTCAATCGCCTACCTTATGGCAGCAAAAAAATCTTCGATTCTTTGTCCTTTGCTTTCTCGGATATCGTTTCCGGATCATTAACGATTGATGGAATTGAGATTAGTGCCAATAACAAGCAAAACGGACGGGTCTATGAGTTAAACGTTTGCGTGAATGAGGTTGCCAATGTGATAGGGGTATTTTCGCTTCCAAACGGTCTAAAAGATTCTTTATCTATTCAACGCGACATCGGAAAGGGAGTTCGTGCTTTGCGGGAGCTTCCGGTTAAAACCGAGGATGAGAGAAAATCCAAGCTATCTGCGCTTCTCGATGTCCTTTCCAAAAACAAAGTTTCTTATGTTTTGGTCGACTTCAATGAGGCGTTGAACGGGAAGAACGCAGATGCCATAATCAATGTTCTTTCTTTGAAGAAACTGACTTCGATCATACTCGAAGCCAAACCCGAGGAGAAAAACTCTTTTGTGGTTTCGCCTGGAGTTGCCACGGCCGTTAGCAAAGGCGGCGCTTGGGCTTTCTTTAAAACCGAGTATTTCAGTTATTTGTTCGTAACGATTTTTTCTCTTTTGGCTTCTTTTGGGGGTTTCGCTGCAACATGTCTCCTCGGTTCTAATCAGATTTTGGGTGGGGCGATTTCCGCCATCATCGCCTTTTTATGCCTTGTGATGGATTTTGTGGTTATCGCCTCTTTTTACCAATCCTTTCTTAAAAATGCGGTTAATGAAATAGATTATCTCAATGCGGAATTAATCGGGACTTTTGCCACGGGCCTAGGGCTGGCGATCAGTTTGGGGCTTTCTTACCTTCTTTCCAAACACGGCATTATGATCAGTGTCTCCAATGTTACTTCCCTTTCCGTTGTGACTGCCTGTTTCGTTTCCGCTTTGCTCCTTGTGGCCACTTTGTCTTCACGCCCCCTTTATATTCTTTTTGGAAAGGTTTCCCGTTTATTGAAACGCTAAAACATGGATGACATTTACACGGTCGAAGAACAAAACGAAAAAACGAGAGCGGCATTAGACCTCGCTTTCAAGCCATATATCGATGTTTCCTTTCTCTTTGGGGTTTTGTCTTTGATCAAAAGCGATCCGGTTTTCATTGACTATTCTCTCGAATGCGCCAAATCCAAAGCCTCGCCGGTTTCTTATCTTGTTCCCTTTTCCAATCCGACCTACGAAGCCGCCAAAGCCATTACCGCCACGTCTTTATTCAACTTGGAAGCCGACCCTTCTTTAAAAAATAAAATTAACGATTTCTCTTATCGCCAAGAGGTGAAGGAAGAAGTGACGACGATGCTTTGCCTTAGGAAATATAGCCAAGAGATTCGCAATCCTTATTCCTTTGGCGAATATAAGCCTTTTTTCTATGCTGGCTATGTTACGACAACCTATTTTGAAAAGACCCTTTTGGAATTAGGGAAATTGCCAGAGGGCAATAAAGAAGTTCTTAGAGGCTTTCTTCTTGAAATGTGTCAGGACATCAAAGCCATTGTTATCTCTTCAGAGATCCCAACGATCCCTCAGGCTTTGAAACTCTTGCGGACCCTTATTGACAGCTTCTTTTCCTTCAGCGTTCTTTCGTCGCACAAGGAAGCCATTAAAACTTATGAAAAATTCTTGGAGTTTGCGAATTTTTATGATCAGAATGGTTTCTACTCTCCGGATTTTGAGAAGATTTACGATTCGGTTGACAAATCTATTTATAAAAGCAAGTATGCGGCATACGGCTGGCTTGATTCCGTTAAAGCCTATAAAGAAGCTCCGGTGAAAAATTACGTTTTCAAGGATATTGTTGACCTCTCAAAATTGCCCGATGAAGAAAAAACGGATCTTTTGGCGGAATACAAATTCCTTTGCAAGTTCGTGCATGGGTCTTATTCGCTCGAAAATTATGACGCAGAGGCTCTTGTGCTTTTTGGAATGAAAACGGTTTTGACTTTGCTCAATCTGATTAGCAAGAGTTTTGCGGACATTTCTAATAATCCAGTTACTTGCGAAGGCGTTGATTTGAAGAAATGGATTCTCGATATTCGAAAGCGGGTTATTGCAGGGGAAGCCAACCTCGAATTAGCCAAGCCTTCAAAATAAGCGGATTATTTGGCGTAATATTTTTCGATTAATTGGTTCAATTCTTTAAACTGGCTTTCAGAGCCAGCCAAATCCAAGCCAAATGGTTTGAATTCGTCGCTAAAAAGGCTTTCATAAATTTTCCCGACGTTTTTCTCCCAAATCATCTCAAGAGTCTCTTCTTTGGAGGAATAAATAACAAGAGGCATGGCTCTTAAAGTTTTGATGTCGCTTCGCTTCAGCTCTTTTTTGATCCATTCGTTATCTTTGAGAAGTTCGCTTCTTTTGGTGGAAGGAGTCATGGCGATGGCAATGAGGGAGTTAAAATCGGGCTTCTTTTTTAAGAGAATGGCCTCAAAACCGTTTTTCTTAAGGAGTTCGACCGCTTTTTCGATCATAGTTTCATCGGAAGAGGCATAAGCTATTTCAATTTTTTTCTTCATATGAAGGAATTGTATTCCTCTTTTAGAAGAAAATAATCCGAGGATGTCGGCTCCCTCTCGCTACGTAAACTTCCCTTCGCTATAATCAATGCTGAAGAAAGGATCATTCACTAAATGATTAAACTGGTTTTGATAAGGCACGGTGAATCCGAGTGGAACCTCGAGAACAAGTTCACCGGTTGGACCGATGTCGACCTTTCCCCGAACGGCGTTAAGGAAGCCATCGCTGCGGGGGATCTTCTCAAGAAAGACGATTATACCTTCGATGTGGCTTTTTCCTCCGTTTTAAAAAGAGCCAATCGTACGCTGGATCTCGTTCTTCACGAACTGGGCGAAGACAAGATCGAAAAACACTATTCCTGGCGTCTCAATGAACGCCATTATGGCGCTCTTCAGGGCTTGAACAAAGCGGATTCCGCACAGAAATGGGGCGACGAACAAGTCCATATTTGGCGAAGAAGCGCCGATGTCCAGCCTCCGAAGCTCGCCGTCGACGATCCGCGTTGGCCTGGCAATCAGAAGAAATATCAGGACTTAGTCAAGAAAGGCGAGATGAAAGAAAGCGATCTTCCGCTCACCGAATGCCTCGTCGATACGGCCAAGCGCGTTAAACCTTATTTCGACGAAGAAATCGCCCCCGCCATCAAGGAAGGGAAGAAAGTTCTCATCGCCGCCCATGGCAACTCCTTAAGAGCGCTCGTCATGGAACTTGAGCACCTTACGGCTCAGCAAATCGTTGCGGTGGAAATTCCGACTGGCAAGCCTTTGGTCTATGAACTGGATGAGAAAACGCTCGCCATCCTCAACAAATACTATCTTTGATTTTTGATCAGCGCATTAAGCCCTCGTTTCCGGGGGCTTTTTTCATTCCTTAGAAGCGCCCACATCGAGCGCTTTGCCTTATTTGAGTTTGGTAATAAGCCCAAGCCCCTTCCAATATTTGAATATTTCTTTGAAAACCGCCGTTTCAGGATTTTTTTCGTAGAACTTTTCCAACATCGTATCTTTGAAATCGTACAAGGTGAAAAGGTAAAGATAAGCAAGAAAAGGTTTCCTGTCCTTTTCTTTGAGGTGAAAGTCTCTTCGTTTCTCGCCATTGGCTTGAGCAGAAACAGCGGGGTCTATCGCCAAAGCACGCACTTTATCGACGATTAATTTTTGGAAATCGTCAAGGGAATATTGCTCGGCATAGGGGACGCCAAGCCATTCGGCTATCATCTCGAGGGCCCGCGTAAGCATGTGCCTGGCCGTATTGGGGGAAGTTCCATCATATTGCAAAGCGGCTTTGATTTTTAAATAGTCGTAAGGATGCTCTTTGATTACGTTATAGATGATGCCTTCGCTCGTATACACGTATTTTTCATCTTTGTAGAAGGTATAGCATTTGCCCCAGGCCTCTCCAAAGGTCTTGAGAGCGTCAAGGTACCCCAATTCCATGTTTTCGGAGGTTACCTTGCCATAGAAATCAAAAATGGTTCCCAAATCGTGAAAAGGCCTTACGGTATTGACAAAAGGAAGCGACATCAGTTCGGGATGTTGTGGATTCTTGGGGATGGCGTGCAGGACCACGGCCACGATTTCGGTAGCTCCCAGCCGGATCGCGAAATCAATCGGGAGATTGTTGTTGTAACCGCCATCGATGAATTTTTGGTTCCCCATTTTGTAAATGGGGAAAAAAGGCCAACTCGCCGATGAGGCATGCAAATAATCGAGAATGTGGTCAGGGCCCACTTCCCTTGCCACAATATCGATTTCCTTCATGGAAGGGTAAGCGGTGGTGACGATTCCAAGCTGCGTGGGGGAATTCATGATGAGTTGTGGGTCAATGGCGTTTTTGACGAGTTCGGTGAGCGGGGTTATGTCCGCTCCGCCGTTTTTGACATAAGAAAGCGCAAAGGCCACCAAAGCGTCTTTCTTCTTTTTGTTGAAATTCTTGAGAAACCCTTCATAAAAATTGAGGCCATTGTTCATGATGCTATCGGTGGCCACGTTTTTCCATAATTTTTCGCATTCGTCGAATTTGTCACAGCAGTACATCGCGCCATTGATGGCGCCGATCGAGGTGCCCGTGACAATATCAAAGCGCTGGCCTCTTTCTCGGAGGTATTTCCAGACTCCTACTTCATAGGAACCAAGAGACCCTCCTCCGCAGAGGACCAGCGCTTTTTTCATAAGAATATTATTCCAAAACTTGCCTTATTTTGAAAGAAGGAATCAGAATTCTTTCTTCCAAAGGCCATGGATGTTGCAGTAAGCGTAGACAATTCCATGTTCGACATCGGCCCATTCGGCCTTGGGTTCCCCTGTGGTCTTGAGCCAGACGATCTTGGCTTCGCCATTCGTGACTAAAGCCAGCCATTCAATGTGGTGAGCATCGGTCATTGGGTGTGGGATCGACCCGACTTTGACGATAAGCTTTCCGCCTTCGTGAGCGATCACCGGGACATGCTTCTCCGCCCCGGCGTCATTCGTCTTGGCCACGAGCTTCTCCATTTCATTGCCGCAACAAACGAGAGTTCCGCCACCGACATGAAGCAAAGTTACGATATTGCCGCAAGTATTGCAACGATAGAAAACGACATCTTTTAGTTCCATAAAGTATCTACTCCTTTTTCTTTTTCTTATTCTCTTTTGCCGAACCAAAAAGTTCTTGGACTTCTGTTTGGCCCTTTAAAAACTTCTCGGCTTCTTTCGGATCGAGTTCCTTTAAGAGAGTAAGGAGCTCGCCCATGTGGACTTTTTCTTCGTCACGGATATCGGAGAGAACGGCTTTGGCTTTGATATCGTCCGTGGCCTCGTAATGGGCATCATAGAGATAGATGGCCTCTAATTCTCCTGCAATATCGAGGCGAATGGCCTGAATGAGTTCTTGCTTGGTCATTTTTCTTTCGATATTAGCGGTGAAGGGGTTGGCGAAATTAGGCATCGATGTATAAATCTCCTTTCTTTTCTATAAATGTAACATTAATCCCCGCTCTTGCATAAAAGGATGCTTGAGTTATTTCTGAAACCTTTAGACCCCGTCTAAATAAAACGCTTTTTTACCATAATATTTATTTTTTTAATTCCTGTCCTGTCAATCCATAAAAAACTTTTTGTGGGAGTTTTGATGCCTTCTAGGACAAAATCGGCATTTTAAAAAACGTTTTTTCAGAAACCTTTTGAATCGGGTTTATAGTGGGAGTGGTTTCGGGAGGAACCAAAAACATGGAATATCGAAATGTTATTGTCAAACGAAGATCAACCTATGCCCTTAAACCGATTTCATCGGTGTCGGATGATATTTTAGTGGCGCGCCTTCAAGAGGTGATGAAGGAGTCCCCTTCGGCCTTTAACGCCCAGTCGACTCGCTTAGTCATTGCCTTAGGCGATTCCCATAAGAAAGTGTGGGAGATCACGAAGAGCACGCTCAAGAAAATCATCCCGAACGACAAGTTCGCCAAGACCGAGGCTAAGCTCAATATGTTCGAAGGCGGCTATGGAACGCTTCTCCTTTATACCGATCAGCCAACGATCGAAAGACTGAAGAAAGACTATCCGCTTTATGCGAAATACGAAGATACGTGGGCAGACGATACCATGGGCATCATGATTGCCAATATCTGGGGCACCCTAGTGGATTTAGGATTATCCGCCAATATGCAGCACTACAATCCGTTGATTGATGAGCCGGTGGGACGCGAACTTAAGATTTCCAAGGACTGGACCTTGGAATGCCAGATCGTCTTTGGCGTTGAATCTTCTAAGCCTGGCAGCAAAGACTACGTTCCGATCAATGAACGCGTTCTCGTCAAAACCAAGGTAGAGTAGCTTCTCAGCCCTCGTTCAATCGAAGGGTCGGTCGAAATTAATCACAAATTTGAATATCATGGAGCGGCCAGCAAAATGGTCTTCCAAGCTTTTGGCGATTTCCTCGTCCGTATGCTTATCGGCATAAGGAACGACGATATCGAAGATGACATTCGTGTGGTCTTGCCCCTTCACGATCCTAAAATCGTGAAAAAGAAGGCTTGAATCGTATTTTTCAAGGGTCTCATGCACTTCCTTTTTGAGTTCGTCCACGACGGGGTCGCCCACGGCTACGGGATCCATGTGGATCGTGATGTCGATATGGAAGGTCTTTTTGACATCTTCTTCGGCGTCGTCGATGATTTCGTGGGCATCGAGAATGTTCATTTTTTGGTTGACCTCGGCATGCAAAGAGACGAAATATTTGGTCGGCCCGTAGGAGTGGCAGATGACATCATGAACGCCAAGGATGCCCTTGTGCGTCAAAACCCTTTTGACGACATCATAGACAAGTTCCTTGTTATTGCTCTCCCCGATGAGAGGATCTGCCGTGTCTTTAATCATCTTGAAGCCGCTATAGAAAATGAATAAGCTCACAACCAAACCCATATAGCCATCGAGAAAGTTCCATCCCAAAGTTAAATCAAGGATGGCGGATATCATGACGAACGTGGTGGCTACGGCGTCAGTTAAGGAATCGATGGACGTGTCTTTCAGGGTGATGGAATCAATGGCTTTTCCCATACCATAGTTGAAATAGCCTTGGATGAGTTTAATGAGGATGGAAACGCCAAGCATGATGGCGGTGATGAGATTGTAGTCGACGGTCGTTTTGTTAATGACCGCCGTTAAGGAATCGCGGAAAAGCTCGACAGCGACTAGAACAACGGTAATCGATACAATAAGGCCGGCGATGTATTCGATTCGCTCGTGGCCGAAGGGGTGCCTTTTATCGGCCGGCTTGGCCGATATTCTGAAACTCACTAACGTGACCACGCAGTTCGCTAAATCCGATAAGTTGTTGATGGCGTCGCCTATGAGAGCCACGGAGAGCAAACCAGAACCAAAACTAACGAGGCTCCAGAGATAAATGGCCACCGATATTTTGATGGTCACCAAGATGAAGTTCGTGAAAATCCCAAACCAAGCCGCTAGTTTGCCATGAGCCGATCGGACGCTCTCTTTGGCGACGTCTTTATAGTTCGGGACGAATAGTTTTCGAAATAATTCGATCATAAGATTACCTTATGCCAGTAGTTTAAATGTTTCGACGGGGATTGCAAATTAAGGCAATCTAGTTTTAAAAACAAGATAGTGTTGAAATGAAGACGAGAGATATTTATCATTGTTTCATGAAACCGAATCAAACCGAATTGCCGAAATATACCGCAAAGCAGGAATTCTGGAATAGTTTTTCTCATGCCCTTGGCGTTGTTTTTACGCTTGTCGCCGGCCCCTTTCTTATCTATAAAGCGGCAATGACGGGGGATTCTTGGAAAATCGTTTCTTGTTCTTTGTTCGTTTTGGCCTTGCTTATGCTTTATACCTTTTCTTCTTTATACCACGGGTTAAAAGCTTGCAAAGCCAAACGCGTTCTTCGGGTTATGGACCATGACATGGTCTTCGTTCTTATTACGGGGACTTATGCCCCTTATTGTTTGGTTGCCTTAAGGGAAAGTTCACCGATATGGGCTTGGACGATTTATGGTTTGTGCTTGGCTCTAGGCGTTTTGGGGATCGTTCTCAATTCCTGCGACCTTAAGAAATTCGGGGTCTTCTCGATGGTGGATTACATTGCCATGGGTTGGCTTATCGTGGTTTCGATTTATCCTTTAGGCCAAAGCATCGGATGGATCCCCGGAACCTTATTGATGATGATTGGCGGTTTGGCTTATACGATTGGAGCGGTGCTTTATGGCGTCGGGGGTAAAAAGAATCAATGGTTCCATCTCGTCTTTCATTTTCTCGTTCTCGCAGGAACCATTCTGATGTTCTTTTCAATTTATTTCTACGTCATTTAAGAGAGAAAAACCGCAATCGCGATATAATGAAACGATGGAGATGGAATCTCTCCTTTTTTTAGGATGAAACACTTTAAGGAAAACGACATCATTGCTGGAATCGCCCTCGCTGTTGCGACTCTTTCTTCCTGTGGCGTAAATAGAACCTTTACTTCATACAATTATGTCGAATCTACCACATCTTTAAGCAAAAAAGGGAAGACCTCCTTTTCCTATTACGATTTAGATCAGCAAAGCGCTAATAACGTTCAACGGGCCCTCCCCTCCTCAGGCGAGCTTAAACTTCTTTGCTTTCCCATCGAATTTTCCGATTATCCTTTCTTAGCCTCGACGATAAAGGATTTAGGCACCCTTTTTAACGGAACCTCCGCTGAGACGGGATACTGGGAATCCCTTTCTTCTTTCTATGAGAAATCGAGTTTTGGGAATGCCAAAATTTCCGTTACGGTGGCCTCTCCTTACAAGACGGGATTGACCGCGGACGGGTTCTTGGAGGCAAAAACATCTTCCAGCAGGTCAACGGATGTTCTCAAAAACGCTTTTGCCAATTACAAAGAAAAGACGGGAGACGATGGCGCTTCCTTCGACAGCGACAAAGATGGTTATATCGATGCGGTTTATCTCATCTATTCCTGCCCCGATTTCCAAAGGGCTAAGAAATGGAACTCTTCCTATTACGTGAATTACACCGGAACCGCTTCGGTTTTAAGCGATAATTTCTGGGCTTATACGACTTGGGCTGGCGGAACCCCAAATCTTTCATCCCCGGTTCCGAATGCCTATTCCTGGATCAGTTACGATTTTATGTATGGCGCGGTGGCTTCCCCCAAAGTGGACGCCCACACCTTCATTCACGAAACCGGGCATCTTTTCGGCCTTGGTGATTATTACAACTACGATACCCCATCCGTGAGCGACGACAGCTCTTCGACGAGCGATGACTATAAGTATTATTCGCCCATGGGGGCGCTCGATATGATGGACTACAACATCCTCGATCACGACATCTGGTCGAAATACGCTCTAGGCTGGGTCTCGCCTTATGTTATCGACTCTTCTTTAAGCTATCCGTTGACCATCGAAATCAACGAAGCAGAAACCAGCGGCGATTTCTTATTAATACCTGATGCTTCCTCGCCCTTTAACGGAAGCGCTTTTGGCGAATATCTAACGGTGGAACTCTACACGCCAGATCATCTTAATGCCTTAGATAGCAAAGCTGGGGTTTATCCCAACTACGGGTATCTCGATGCCTATCCGCGCGGCTTCTTCATTCCTGGAATCAAAATCGCCCATGTGGATTCCCGTCTTGTTCATGTCGTTAACGAAAGCTCGGCTTCCTTTGTGACTGCGGTTACTTCAAGCCAGTTAGCCGCTGCGACCTCCTCTTCTTTTTACAAAGTGGCGGCTTCCAACACCCCAAGCCGGAGCGTGGCCAATAAAGGCTATCGTTTGACCCATCTTCTTGAAGCGAATGGGGTGAATACCTTTCAAAACGCGGAGCGACCCACTCTCAAAAAGACCTACTGCGCCAATAACGGAACTCTCTTTCAAGGCGATAGCGATAGGGGCAATTTCAACATGAGCAAGTTTTCCTCTTTCTTTGAGAATCAGGCCGCGAATAATGGTTATGCCCTCTTTAATGACGGAGAGGCTTTTGGTTATGCCCTCAAAATCAACGGGATCAAAGAAAATAGCGATGAAACCTATGAAGCTTCTTTGACGATTAGTAGGGTATAATCCTAGAGATTAGGCAAACATCATGACGCGGAAAAAGGACAGCGGAACCATCCTAGAAAATCGCAGGGCGCACTTTGAGTACTTCCTGAGTGATTTTCTTGTGGCGGGCATCGTTTTGACCGGCACGGAGATCAAAAGCCTAAGAGGGCACAACGCCTCGATCGACGATGCTTATGTCATGATCCGAAACGGGGAAGCCTTTATCGTTAATATGCATATCGCGCCTTATAAAGAAGGAACGATTTTTAATGTCGGCCATCTGCGAGACCGGAAGCTTCTTCTGAATAAGAAAGAGATCAAAAGACTGGCTTCCCGAATCGTTGGCACCGGCGTCACCTGCGTTCCCACGAAGGTTTTCCTCGCTCATGGCTATGCCAAGGTTGAAATCGCGGTGGCCAAAGGCAAGCAGCTTCACGACAAACGGGACGCTATCAAGAAAAGGGATATGGATCGCCATCTGACCGCCATCCGGCATTCCGGTGGCGAGGAAGGGGAATAAAACCCATGAGATTCTTAGAAGTATTGGATTATCTCAAGGCCCAAGACATGACGATGACCCGTTACGAAAGGGACGAATGGGATGCTTTCGTCGCCAAGATCAAACTCAAGATCTCTTTTCCGTTTATTCACATCACCGGCAGCAACGGCAAAGGCTCGACCGCCCATTATCTCGCTGAGATTTATCGGGCGGCCGGTTATAAAGTCGCCGTTTTCTCCAAACCCTATTTCGAGAAGGTCAACGAAATGATGGAGGTTAATGGGAACCTCATAACCGATGAAGACTTTGCAAGGATTTTCACCCTTCACGAACAGGAAATAAAAAACGGAAGACTCTCTTCTTTCGAAATCGAGACTTACGTCGCTTTTGCCTATTTCAACGAGCAGAAACCCGATCTTGCCATCATCGAATGTGGAATGGGCGGGGCCACCGACAGCACCAATTTGGCGGATGCCGTCCCTGCGCTTTCCATTATCACGACCGTGTCCTTGGAACACACGTCGTTTTTAGGCCGTACCGTAAGCGAAATCGCCCGCAATAAGGCCGGCATCGTCAAAGCCAAAGCCCCGATTCTCGTCGGAAAACTCGAAGATTCGGCCTCCGATGTGATCAAAGATATCGCGAAAAAGCGCGGCAGCCCTTTTTTCCCGGTCGATGATTTTCATGGGGAACGCTACGAAGCGCCTTACTATCATTTCGATTATCGACCCTTTGTCGATCTCTGTCTTCTGACTCCGGCGAAATATCAACTGGCCAACGCTTCGGTGGCTTTGGAGGGCGTCAAAATCCTGCAGGATCGCTTTCCCGTCAAAGAAGAAAACATCCGAGCGGGTTTATTGACTCCGACCCTTCCGTGCCGTTTGGAAAGGCACCATAATATCGTTATCGATGGGGCTCATAACCCCGAAGCGGTGGAAGCCCTTATGGAAAGTTTGGTTCCTTTGGCCCAGGATAAGCCCATTCATGTCGTTTTCGCCTCTTTTCGCGACAAGAACATTGCGGTGGAGCTCCCCTGCATCGGACAGGAAGCCAAAGATATCACCTTGACGACTTTTGCCTCTCCTCGGGCCCGCCAAGAAGGGGATTATCTTCTTTATGAAGGAGACTATCCCTTCAACCCCGATTACCAAAACGTCATCATTTCCCTGACGGCGAAGTTTCCCGATGATATCATTCTTGTGACCGGAAGTTTGGCTTTTGCCTCCATTGCGAGAACTTACGTCAAGGAGGTGCTCAAACAATGAAAACGACTTTGACGCCGATTCAAAAACTTTGTTTTGCCGCGATGCTGCTTGCTTTATCAATCATCATGACCTTTTTGGCCAAGACGATCCCCATGGGCAATTTCTTTCTTATCCGTTTCTCGTTGACGCCGAGTTTGATCGTTTACACTTCCCTTGTCTTGGGCCCTTTATACGGAACGATTGTCGGCGCGGCTTCGGATCTCATTCCTGCCATCATCTACCCGACGGGCGCCTATAATTTCTTGCTCACGATCGTGTATGGCCTTCTGGGCTTGCTTCCGTGGTGCATCGAAAAGGTTTCCTGCCATTTCCGAACGGTTTTGCGCAAGCCTTATGTCTTTTATGGGGTTTTGGGTCTTATTCTTGCGATCGTCACGACGTTATTCTTTGCGACGAATTGGCTGGATGCTTCTTTCGGGGCCACCGCGACTTGGGCCAAACCCGTGATCTTAGGGCTTACGGTTCTCCTCGATGTTGGTTTGTGCGTCGGCCTTTATTATTGGAACGGCCATTATCAGAAGAAGATCCTCGACTATACGGATATCCCCTCCCCCAATGAAGTGGCCTTTATTTCCCTCATCGTCGAAGTGGTGGTCATGGACGTTCTTAAAGCCTTGGCCTTCTGGGCTTTCTATTCCTTCCTTTCCAATAGTTCTTTCTCCATCACCTTCGGCCTCGCTTTCTCGATGCTTTTCATGGTGTCGAGCCTTAATATCCTGATTATGACCTTCATGGTCAGCTGGATGCTCATTTTCACGAAACGTTTCATTCACCCTTTGGTGGAGCAAAACAAATGACCCCCGAAGAAAAAAAGAAAGAGCCTGAGGAAGAAATCCCGCTAGAAGAGGAAACGGATGAAGAGAAGCTTAAGGAACGGAAGACCAGAATCAGTTGGATTATCTTTTTTGCCGTTCTCGCCGTTCTCATGATTGCCTGCTTCGTCGTCATCGCCTCGCTCTAGGTCAGCATTTGAGCCCTTGGTTCTGCCGTCATCCCATTTTCCCTTCTAAAACGTTGCCTTTTCGCTTTTTGTTCCTTTTCCGCTTGCTTTTTCTGGATTTAGTTACAAACTTAATAAAGAAGCAGGGATAGTTAATGAAAAATGCTATCACCTTTAAGGGAGGGCTGAGAATATGGCTGAAATCGACATCCAGAGAGGAGACGGTTCCATCGTCAAATGCGATGCGGAAAAGCGTACGCTGACCTATTTCCGCTACCACGTCCGTTTCACGCCCCTTGAATGGAAAATCCTCAAGGCTCTTTATGACGCTCGCCCCTCAGTCGTTGAGAGGAGCGATCTCGTCAAACTCATCTGGGGAACTGGGAAGAACTTCCCGACCCGGACCATCGACGTCCACATCTCAAGCATTCGCAAGAAATTGGCTTATATCAAAGGCTCCAGAATCGATTCGATCTATGGCAACGGCTATAAATTCGTGATGCTGACGAGATTCTAAATCGATGTGCCAAAGCGGGTGTCGGATCGCCCGCTTTTTCTTTTGGCGGATGAGCCTCAGCCGCCGCTTGGAAACTTTGACAGTGTCCATAAGCCTCCCCTTGTTCTAGAGGGGTGCCTCCCCTAGAATCAAAGGCAGTTAAGAGGGCGGAAAAAATGTTTGACTCATTTTGCGGCGTCGATGATAAGAAAATCACCTCTAGCGATTACGACGACGCCCTTACGCTCGCCTTATCGAGTTCCAACGAGAATGTCCGCTCCGCTCTCGAAAAAGACGCCGTGGCCTCTCACGAGAAGAAACGGCAATAAGACGATCCCATCGCCAGATGGGTTTTTCTTTTGAGGGTTCAAATAGAGGCCCACAAGGACTAACATATACCTCAGTGAGGCGTTTTCATGGATCAGAAATATTTCCGTAACCACGCCGTTTATCAGATTTATCCGCGTTCGTATTGCGATAGCAACGGCGATGGCATCGGCGACATCAAAGGCATCATTTCCAAACTGGATTATTTGAAAGACCTCGGAGTTGGCATCGTATGGCTCTCCCCGGTCTACAAGTCCCCTAACGCCGATTATGGCTATGACATCTCGGACTATATGGACATCAACCCCGAGTTCGGGACTTTGCGCGACATGGATCTTCTCATCGCGGAAGCCAAGAAACGCGAAATCCGGATCGTGATGGATCTCGTGGTCAATCACACCTCGGATGAGCATCGGTGGTTCTTGGAATCCCAGAAACCCAACAGCCCCTATCGCGACTATTATTTCTGGCGGATCGGGAAAAAGAACAACACGCTGCCTCCCAATAACTGGACGAGCAATTTCGGCGGGAGCGCTTGGACTTACGTGCCCTCTGCCGGAGCTTGGTATCTTCATATTTTTGGGGTCAAGCAGCCTGATCTTAATTGGCATTGCCCTCAGGTTTTGGAAGAAGTGGAAAAAATACTCCGCTTCTGGCTCGATCGCGGGATTTATGGCTTCCGCTGCGACGTCATCAACCAAATTTGGAAAGATTCGCTCGCGGATGGCAAAAAGACGCTGTGGGTCATCGGGGCGGAGCATTACAGCATGCGGGAGGGGAACCATCAGATCCTCCGGAAGCTTTATGACGATGTTTTCTCGAAGTACGACGCGATGACCGTCGGGGAGACCTACGGCGTCGATTTCGTCAATGCGCGCCGCTACGAGGACAAGGAACTCGATATGTTCTTCCAGTTTGACACCATGGAATGCGATCAGTTCCTGCTTCCGGTCTTCCGCAAGAAATTCCCGCCGAAGGTTTTCAAGAAAACGATCTTCGACTGGCAGCGCGAGGTCGATTGGAATGCCAATTACCTTGAGAACCACGACCAAAGAAGGTCCATCACCCGCTTTGGGGACAGCAAGAAATACTGGAAAGAATCCGGGAAGATGCTGGCGACGATGATTTTCTCGCTCCGAGGCACGCCTTTTGTGTACGAGGGCCAGGAGATCGGGATGCTCGACTATCCGCTTTTTCAGCAAGAGCAATACAAAGACCCCGTCGACCATTACATCTACGCCAAAGCGAGGAAGCTTCATTTCTCGCCCCAGCACGTTCTGCGGATGGTTCAAAACACCAACCGCGACAACGCGAGAACGCCGATGCAATGGGACGCCTCCGCCAACGCGGGGTTCTCAACTGCCGCCGCGACCTGGCTGCCGGTCAATCCTTCTTATCCGAAGATCAACGTCGGGGAAGAGGAAAAAGATGACGATTCCATCCTTTCGTATTACAAAAAACTCATCGCTTTAAGGAAGGACGATCCCGTTCTTTCATATGGGGACTTCGAGCCGGTTCGGACCAAAGCCTCGATCATGGCGTATTTTAGGGCCTACGGCGGCCATATGGAATTCGTGCTCCTTAATCTCACGAAAAAGAAAGCCCGGCTCCCTCGCGCCATCCGCCAGATGAAGGGGCAGGTCCTGCTCTCCAATTACGTCGGCGCGGGCTTCACTTATAAGCGTGTCCTCCGTCCTTACGAGTCTCTTATCGTCAAAATCAATTAGTCAGGGTGGGGAAAGGAAAACCCTTTCACCAACCCTTTTGCGTGAACTCGCGCCTTTTGGCGTTTATGATTATCGTGCCGAAAGGAGACTTTCTTATGGAAGAAAAGCATCGCACCGATTACATCAAATGGGATGAGTACTTCATGGGCATCGCCCAGTTGAGCGCCCTCCGGAGCAAAGACCCAGCCACGCAGGTGGGGGCTTGCATCGTGGATTCGGACCATAAAGTCGTCTCCATCGGGTATAACGGGATGCCGCGGGGCGTTGACGACGACAAACTTCCTTGGGGGCACGGCGAAGGCCTCGAAAGCAAATACCTCTATGTCTGCCACGCCGAGTTTAACGCCATCCTCAATACGCGCGATGGCGCGCACCTTAGCGGATGCTCGCTCTATGTGACGCTATTCCCTTGCAACGAATGCGCCAAAGCCATCATCCAAGTCGGGATCAAGGAGGTCGTCTATTTAAGCGACAAGCATTCCGATGAGGTCATCTACGAAGCCTCCAAGAGCCTTCTTGCGATGGCGGGGGTCAAAATCCGCGAATACAAAGGACCGGTCGTGACGATTAAAGAATGATGAATAAGCACGGATTCCTTTATCGTTTCATCGTGATCCTCCTCGTCTGGGCTCTTTTTGCGAGCGTCGTCCTCATCTCCTTCGCCGCGGCGGGGCAGATGGAGGCCTGGGCCTATTGGACGCTCTTCGGGGCCTTAGGGGGAATCCTTGTCCTCGTCGAAGCGGGGAACGAGCTCTTCATCGCCTTGAGAAAGAAACGCCAGCATGAAAATCATTGAAGTTGAACATTTGACTTACGCCTACGAAAGCTCGTCCGGGAACGCTTTGACCGATGTGTCTTTTTCGGTGGAAGAAGGCAGCTATGTCGCCCTCATTGGGCACAACGGCTCGGGGAAAAGCACTTTAGCCAAGCTTTTATCGGGACTATTGGGCGGCTATGGCGGAAAAATAACCCTTTTTGGGACGGAATTGACCCCAAAATCGCTTTATTCCCTCCGCTCTCGGATGGGGCTCGTCTTCCAAAACCCCGACAACCAATTCGTGGGCGCGACGGTGAAGGACGACATTGCCTTTGGCCTCGAGAATCGGCAGGTGCCCCATGACCAAATGGAGCCTATCATCCAGAAATACTCAAAGGAAGTGGGGATGGAGCAATTTCTCGATTCCGCGCCGGAGAATCTTTCGGGCGGCCAGAAGCAGCGGGTCGCGATCGCCGGCGTTTTGGCGATGAGGCCGGAGCTCATCCTTTATGACGAAGCCACCTCGATGCTCGATCCGGTCGGAAAGAAAGACATCTTGGATATCACCTTCAAGCTCCGCCAAGAGAATCCGAAGCTGACGGTTCTTTCGATCACCCACGACGTCGAAGAGGCCGCCAAAGCCGATTCCGTCCTCGTCCTTAACGAGGGGAAGCTCGTGCTCGCGGGGACGCCCCAAGAGGTGTTCTCGCATCGGGAGCAGCTTCAGAGCATCCATCTTGACTGCCCGTTCTTTCAATCGCTGGTCTACGCCCTCGGGGCGAAGGGGATTGTTGTTCCTTCCTCCGTCGACACCGCCGAAAAACTGGAGGAGTGGTTATGCCAATAGATTTCTCCTCCGTCAATTTCGTCTATAACCGGAAATCGCCTTTCCAATATGAGGCCCTTAAGAACGTGACCCTCCACCTCGACGAAGGGAAATTCATCGCCATCGTCGGAAGAACCGGCAGCGGAAAATCCACGCTGATCCAGCACATCAACGCGCTTCTAGTCCCAACCGACGGAGAAGTTCGGATCGATGATTTCGTCAATTCCGCGGATAAGCATAAGCGGAGCAAGAAGATTAAAGACCTGCGGAAGCGCGTTGGCCTTGTCTTTCAATTCCCGGAATATCAGCTTTTCGAAGAGACGGTCGAGAAAGACGTCGCCTTCGGCCCCAAGAACTTCGGGTTAAGCAAGGAAGAGGCCTTGACGAAAGCTCACGAGGCCTTGGGCAAGGTCGGGCTCGATTCCTCGTTTTACGAGCGATCGCCCTTCGAACTATCGGGAGGGGAGAAACGAAAGGTCGCGATCGCTGGGATTCTGGCGATAGCGCCTTCGGTTCTTATCGTCGATGAGCCCACCGCGGGCCTCGATCCCGCCGCGGCCAAGGAAATGATGGCCTTGTTCGCTCGGATCCACAAGGAAGGCACGACCGTGATTTTGGTGACCCACGATATGGATCTCGTCGCCAGTTATTGCGATGAAGTGGTGGTGATGGAAAACGGGACGGTCGCCAAGCAATGCGCCCCCTTTGCCCTCTTTGGCCATGACCTTTCGGAGTACTCCTTGCAGAATCCCCGGATTTACGAGTTTGCCGAGCAGTTGAAAGCCAAAGGGCTTGTGATTGACCCGGCGGGCTTGAGAACCATCGAGGATCTCGCGGGGAAAATCGCGGAGGCCAAACGATGACGAACTTCGCGATGGGACGCTACATCCCCTATAACTCCTTTTTGCATCGCCTCGATCCCCGGGCGAAGATCTTTTGCCTTATCGCCCTCATCGTCGCCGTCTTCTTGCCCTTTCTGACGTGGAGCATGACCTTCGCGATGGAAGGGGTCATCTTCTTGCTGGTGGCCGTGCTTTTGTGGGTTTCCCGGATGAGCCTCCATCAGTTGTGGAATTCGCTCAAATCCTTATGGTTCATGATCGTTTTCCTTTTGATCATCTATATTTTGGTCCCACCCCGGAACCCCTCTTGGCCGGCTTTCACCTTATGGGGCTACCAGATCTATTGGGATTCGATTCTCGAATCCGCCAAGATTTTCTTGAGGCTGGCCTTGATGGTCATGATCAGTTTGATTCTGACCGCCACGACGAAGCCCCTCGATCTCACCGCCGCCTTGGAATGGTATATGGGCCCGCTTAAGCTTTTAGGCTTTCCGACCCACATCGTGGCGATGACCATCACGCTGGCGCTTCGTTTCATTCCCACCATCCTCGAGGATGTCGATCGCATCATGAAGGCCCAGTCTTCGCGCGGCGTCGACTTCGAGCATGGCCACATCGGAGCGAAATTCAAAGCCATCGTTTCCTTGATCGTGCCCTTATTCGTCAGTTCCTTCATTCGCTCGGATGAGTTGGCGAACGCCATGGAATGCCTGGTCACTACCAAATACAAGACCAACCGCAACCAGTAGAATGGACAACA
>CAVRMZ010000048.1:0-3329 GCA_963722445.1 uncultured Bacilli bacterium
GGGGGCCTTAGCTGCTTTCGGTGTTTTTCTTTTCATTCGTTTTCGCGACAAGCGCCATCCGGAAAAGCCAGCGGACCCTCTTGTTTCCACGAAAAACGCTCTTCCTTTGATGACGTTAATCATCGGGAGCACCGGAGGCACAATCGCTCTTATGTTCGCGCTAAGTTTGGCTAGCGCCGCCTCAGTCGCTCTCCTTAGCAATTTCGAGGTGATCACGACCTGCATCGTCGCCTGGATTATTTTTAAAGAGGTGATCAGGCCTAAGACATGGGTAGGCATTGTGATCGTCACGGCCGGTTGCGTTTTATTGGGGTTTGACTTCAATGGTGGCATCTCCTTCAGCCCTGCCTCCTTGTTGGGGTTTGTCGCTTGCTTGTTCTGGAGCGTCGAAAATAACTCTTCTCGGATACTTTCGAATTGCAATCGGGCCGAAGTGGTTCTCATCAAGGACCTCGGCTGCTCGTTTATTTTGTTCATCGTGGCTTTTTGCTTAGGCGAGGATTTATTGAATCCATTGCTTTTTTATGCGCTGATTCTCGGAACCTTTGCAGTGGGTTTTACCTCGATTCTCTATATGTCCTCCCAGCAGGTCATCGGGGCGGCCAAAACCAGCGCTTTTTATGCGACCTGCCCCTTTTTAGGATCCATTCTTTCCATTTTCGTTTTGCATGAGTTGCCTTACTGGAATTTCTATGTGGCGTTAGCCATTGTTTTCATTGGCCAAGTCTTTGTGGTTTGGGATACTTTGTCGAACAGCAAAACCCAAAAACTGTCAACTATCTCTAGGAAAAATACTTGATGTTATAACTTTTTCATTTGACCACAACATTCCTTTTAGTGGTAAAATAAAACCAATTGAAAGCGGTGATAATTACCGTTTTTGCTTCCTGGGTTTTGCGCTGAAGGAACTGGAACAAACCGCTTATGAAGACAAAAGGATATCTCTTCTCCTGGCAAGTGTGGGCATTCTCAGGCTTTTGCGCTCTTCTGAATCTTGGGCTTAGCCTTCTTTGCCATCTTTTCAAGATTCCTTTGTTTCTTAATGCCATCGGCACGGTTTTAGCCGGAGCCTTGGTCGGCGGAATTCCCGCTCTTATTGTTGCTCTCGTTTCGGTCTTGGCCTTCTTTCCGATCGATGCCATGAACTGCTATTATGCGTCCTTGACGATTTTGATGGGCCTTTTGGCTTTTCTCTATTCGCGTCTTGGTTTCTTGAAAAAATGGTGGGGTTTGCTTCTTTCCTATGTCTCGTTTGTCTTGATTGATGGAGTGTTTGCTACATTATTGGTCTATTTCATCAATGGCGAGACCTTTGGCGGTTCGATCGCGGCTCCTTACGCTTTATGGTGGGTTAAGCAAGGAGTGGCTCCTTTTTGGGCTCTTTTCATCGCCGATTTTTTCATTGGGATCGCGGATAAGGCCATCGTTGTTCCCATCATGGGCCTTTTCTTGTGGTTTCTTCCGAAATATCTTGTGGAAAAGCTTCCTTTCGGGAAAATTTATAGTCGCGAGAAGAAATTTGAGCCAGCGTCCGTTCGGAAAGCGGCTTTCTTCCATTCCTTGAAGTCCAAGCTTGTGGTGGTGAATCTCTTCATCGATGTCCTGATCGGCTTGGCTTTTTCTAGCGCTTTCTATCTCATTTATAAAGACGCGCGTTTTAGCGATTACGAAAAAGACGGTGCCATTTATTCGCAAAACGTTAGCAATCTCGTTGACGGAAGCCAAATCGATACCTATTTGGCTTCTCCTGAAAACCCCGATTCGAGTTACGAAGAAGCCGCGAATAAGCTAAGCGGCATTTATTACGCTTCGGGGAAGCAAATCGCTTCGATCTATGTTTATAAAATCGAGGCGTCTTCTCAAAAAGTCGTTTTTGCGATCGATCCCTCTTCCAAAGTTTCAATCGGGGGTTCTTTGCCTTTTGGCGATGGCCTTGCTCCCTATGAAGCGGCGCTTCAAGCAGGCGAGGAAATATCTCCTTTCCTTAGCGGGGATGGCCTTATTTATACCGTTTACACGCCGATTGCCTATCATGGGGGAACGGTGGCCTATGCGGTCGTCAATACCAATATGGGGAAAGCGGTTATGGACGTCAACGTGGCTTTGACAAAGGCCATCGATATCACGGTTATCATTCTTCTCTTCGGGGCCGCCGTCGCCGATTACGCTACGGATAATTGGATCGCGGGGCCTTTACGGGTCCTTGACCAGCAAGTGGCTGCCTATAAAGAAATCGGGCCCAACCGCTGGTTGGATAGCCCCGAATGGGCCTCTCATCAGGAAATACGGTCTGGAGACGAATTGGAAGACCTTGATAAGCACCTTTGCGAATCGGAGGAGACCATCTCCTCTTCTTACGCGGCGATCGAGATCCAAACGCCCGTCGTTGTCGCGCCTGACGAACTCGAGCATCCGCTCCGGTGCCCGCTGAACCGGCTGGGCGAAGTCCGGGGTCCCTCGCAGCAAGTCGCTGGTTGCTTACAGTGGATCGACTGACGATGCTTGGCAGTTGGTCTGTGACGCATAAGGCAGGCACGATGAATTGGGTTGCGAGTGGCGAACAAGTCGCGCTCGTGGGAGGCGGAGCTGCGACAGGCGCGCTTGTCGGCATCAATCCGCACGCGGTGCCGCGGCTCGCTCTTGACCGCGTGCTTGGTGGCAATTGGTCCTTTGGCGCCGGGGTGGCCTTCTACTCGCAGAGCGGGAGTCTGGAAGGCTCAAGCGGGAACCTGATCGCTAAAGGGGGACCTACCGAAAAGCTGGCTCGTGGCGCTATCTCCGCGGGTTGGCTACCTCAAGCAAATCGGCGAGTGGATGGGCGCCTGGGGTAGGGTCGGCGTGGGCCATGGAACGCGCGACGAGCCGCTTGGGTGAGACGACTGCGCGCGTCACGACGGCCGATTCCGAAGGTTCGGCAATTGTGAGCGTGACGGAGCACGTTGGGGTTGTTCCGACGCTGCTGCTCGCGCTACCGCTTCACGGGCGCTGGGAGCAGCAGCTTGACTACACCTACGCGAAGAACAACGACCTTGTGACGCACTCGGAGACTGATGTGGACTTGCTGGTTCTAGCCTTGCAGCTGGGCCTCGTCGGGTATTGGTAAAGCGAAGCGACTGAGCGCCAAGGTGTCGTCAGTTGAGGCCCTGTGCCATGCGTTCACAGTGTTCCGCGGCCACACGTCGTGGCATCCGATTGCGCAGGCTTGCGACAAGGACGTCGGTTTCGTTCGTTGGCAAACGCCGCTTAATGTCCTCGTATGAGACTTGGGTCCGCACCTTCCTCCCTCAGCGCTTCAGTCAGACAGCAATACGTACGAATGAGTAGCCACA
>CAVRMZ010000049.1:0-16297 GCA_963722445.1 uncultured Bacilli bacterium
GTTGGCTGATTTGGGTCTGAGAAGGCCCGCGCAGGGCGGCGTCAAGCTCAGCATGGCACTCGATTCTTCGATCACCTGGACTTGGCCGCAGCCTCCCCCTGACGGGGCAAGGGGCCCTATCATGGAGCCATGCGCATCCATTCCCTCCAAGAAGTTCCAGTCCTTGCCCTGGGTTCAGGCACGGCCATTCAAAAGCAGATGCTCGTGGGTTCGGGTGTGGTGCCGCATGTCATGCAGTTCGTCCGGGCCTGTTTCCAGGCGGGCCAGATGGCCCCCGCCCACGCCCATCCGGACATGACTGAACTGTTCTACATCGAATCAGGAGAAGGCACCCTCACCGTCGATGGCGTGCCCCATCCACTTCGGCCCGGCGTGTCCTTTCTCGTGGAGCCGGGAGAACAGCACGAGATCACGAGTTCCGCGGCCTCCGAACTGGTGGTGGTCTATGTTTCCGTCCACTCCTGAGGGTGAAGCCCGCCTGAAAGAGGCCTTCCGTTGACGACCCTCCCAGAGACCCGCGGTGGACGCCCCCGATTCCAGGACCCTCAACGCCCGTCTGACCGCCGACCATGGGGAGATCGAGGGACTCTTCCGGGATGCCCAGATGGCCCTGGAACGCGACCTACAGGCCGAGGCTCACACCGTGGTCGATCGGATCTGGATGCGCCTGGCGGTCCATATCCGCGCCGAACACAAGGTGGTTTTCCCGGCTCTGGTGGAGGTCCGACCCGATCTCCAATCGGCGCTCCAGGCCCTTCATGAAGATCATGACTATTTCATGGGCGCTTTGGCGGGAGCGGTGAAGGCCATGACAGGCCCCTCGCCGGAGGTGGCATCGATCAAGGCAACACTGAAGGCGGTGCAGCTTCGGTTGGGTTCCCACAACGCCATCGAGGAGGAAACCATCTATCCAGCCGTCGGCCTGCTGCCCCGGGAGCAGCGGGTTCAGGTCCTGGGAGACGTGTCGCGGGAATTGGCCTTCCTCCCCAAGCGTCATGGGCAGTGATCCCAGTCCAAGGCAGATACCCTGTGGCTCGGTCTGGGTGAGCCGGTATCTTCGAATGCATGCCTGAAGGATGGTCTCCGATGACCCGCACGACGACAACCAAGCGTACCGAGATTGCTGATGCGGCCCTGCGGATCATTGGTACTCGCGGCATCACCGCGCTGACGATCGCAACCCTCGCCAAAGAGCTGGGAGTGACACCGGGGGCTCCCTTCCGCCATTTCAAGTCCAGGGAGGAAATTCTCGAAGAGGTGGCCCATCGGGTGGCCGAGCTGGTGGGAGCTGCGTTCCCTGACCCGGAGCTTCCTCCACTGGAGCGGCTCTCTCGGCTCTTCCTGGCCCGGGCGGAGACGGTGGGGAAGAACGCCGGTATCGCCCGCCTCATTTTTTCCGACCAGTTCACCAAGGCCCTTCCAAAGAATGCGGCCGCCGAGCTTCGCGGGCTGGTAGCGCATACCCGCAGGTACCTTTTCGACCTCCTAGAGGAAGCTTCCGGGGCGGGGCTTGTGCGCAAGGACATCGCCCCGGAAGACCTGGTGGTAACGGTCCTTGGAACCCTTCAGCACCTGGCCTTCCTGATGGCCCTGCCCCCGGCAGGCCTCGGATTCAAGGGGCCGGATCCAGCCAAAACGCTGAACACCCTGTTGACGCTTCTTCGTCCCGTCAACCCATAAGGCAAACCCAGACCAGACGGAAGAGCTGACTCGGGAAGGGGAGGCCTCCGTGCCATCTCCGTGTATGGGCAGGCCGAAGGCAAATCGATATAAGTACATGATTAATCAAATGGCAAGGTGACATGTCGGGGGCGGGTCTCAAAATAAAATTGCAGTCAGTAAAAATTTACTTACTATTGAATTCTAGCCCACCGGCGATGGTCCGGAAGCCGGCACCCCTCGGTCTGGAGCCCCCAGCCCTTCATCCTGGATGGAGTCGCAGATGAACCTCCCCGCACGATGCTTGCTCCTGCCACTGGCCCTCGTGGTTCGAGGCAAAAAGGGATATCTTTTCGGGTGACTCGCCAAAAATATCATGGAGGGCTTCGAAATCGGCCTTCGAGATGCTCGGCTTCGGGACCAGGGTCTCATCCGCAAGCATTGCAGATACCGCCTCGAGGCCTAATTTTCTGGCGTTGGCGGACCCCAATCCATATTTTTTAAGGATTTTCGAAACGCCAAGTTCGCCCTTTTTCGCGTCGAGGTCGGCCTCTTCTTTCTCGATTTCCTTGATCCCGTGCCCAATTTCGATGCCGCCTTTAGTCCCTAGAATGGCATCCATTTTCTCGGCATATGAGAGGAAATCCCAGTCGGCGGCGTGCTTCCCTTTCAACCAATTGAAGAAAGTGGTTTTCCCAGACCCGTTCGGCCCGAAGATGATCGTCGATCTGCAACTGTCGAAATCAACCGGAAGTTTCCCGCAGAAAGCAAGAAACATCGGAAGACCGTTTGAGTCCTTTTTGGGCTCTTCTTTTTTTGCCGGCATGTTAATCCCCTTTTCTGCCGCGCGGCAAGATTAAATCGTGATTGCTATGGCGGTTGAAGAATTCCGAATATTATACCAAACGATAGGCAATCGGCGTTTTTTATGTATTTTACCTATTTTTTCATATTTTAAAAAGCGTAGTCTCGGGGCCTTAGGAAGGTAAAAAGCAAAAGCAAAATTGCTTATATTAAAGTGCTGTCCTAACATCAAGACGGCCACCTAAGAATCAGGGTTTTCAGTTGACACATATTTGAATAGATTGACAGCCAAAAAACAAAATGGTCTGGGGAAAAAAGCCAAGAAAAAAACGATTTTATTTTTATTTCAAAGGAAGAAATATTACGAAAAGATTTTTTTCGTCCGAAAAGGGCGGACGAAAATATAACAAGCGAAAGAAAACACAGGGAATCGCAGAGATGCGAAAAAAACGTGGTGTAGCCCGTCACTTGTTCCAAAATGAAGATAACCCCGATTCCGTCGGGGTTTTTCATTTCTCTGGGGGCAAATTGGGAGAAAATTGGGAGAAAAAGAAAAAATCTTTTTTTGGTTGACGGAAAAACCGGCGGGCAGAAAGCCGTTTGACCGCCAATCATTTAAACGAACGAAATCCATCCTGACGGGGCGTGGTCGCTGACTGCAAAAAAATAAATTATTAAGCATCTTTCTTTCGGCAACTTGAAATGCGGGATTCGCGAAAAAGAACTTTTGGCCTGTTTATAATGTGAGCGGTTCGATTCATGTCGTTGCCGGCGTTCGGCATTCGAGCGAAAAAGACTTTCAATGCGCGAGAAAAGGGGGCCAAAGGCTATGGATTTCGAGGAGAAGATAGAAGCGTTTGCCAAGAAGGTCAGGCCGGTGCTGGGAGTCATCCTGGTGGTTTCCGGCATCCTCGGGATGCTGGGGTCGATCGTCTTGGAGGCCATCGGCGTCGCCGCAGGGATCGGCTCGGCGGCCCTCTATGCCTGGTGGGGCTGGACGCTTTACGCCATTTATTCCCTCGCCGGCTCCGGGTAAGATGCCCAAAACACGACCGCCATGGCCTCCGCGAGCCAGCCGAGGCCGCTTCCCTGGGCGGGGAGGCAAAGCCAGGATGCCTCCGGGGATCCGGAAACGAGCGAGGAAAGCTTCCCCAGGAGCCCGCTTCCGGCTTCTTTTCGGGCTGCCACGGAATCCCCTTCGCTCCTGAGGCCGAGGCCGCAGCCGGGCAGCGCCAGAAGGGAATCCGGCGAGGACCCCGAGAAGGCCGATATGAGAACGACCGCCAGAAGGGCGGCGGCCACGAAGGCCCCTTGGGGAGACGACATCGCAGAGACGGCCCACGAGAGGAAGGACGGGTCGGCCCAGACGGAGCGCGAATAGCCGTTATCCATGCAGAACCCTCCTTTCCTGATCAGCATCATAGCTCGGCCCGGGAAAAGGCAAAGACAGACCGCCGGGGACCCCTTTCCCCAGGCTCGGCCTCTCTTCCGCTTGCTTCGGAGGCGCCCAGAGCTAGACTGCTCGGTGCCTAATAAAGAGCGCAAGGCCCAAAACGGAGGTAAAAAAACCGGAAAGGGATCTATGCGCATGCGCGATCAAGAAGGGTTTCGGGGGCAGAGGCCGAAAGGGAGGGAGGGTGCGAGAGCAATGAGGACCAAGACCAAAGGGATAGTCAGGAACGCCGACGGGACCGCCGCGGTCGACTTCGTGGTGTCCGTCCCCGGGTCCAAGGCCCGCATCCACATCCGGAGATCGGGTTTCCCGAGCGTGGCCGAGGCCAAGGCGGCCCTCCCGGGCCTCGTCGACGCGAAACTGAGGGACGCCTGCCCCGCCGGGGGTCGGAGACGTTCGACGCCCTCCTCGAGAGGTACCTCTCCCACCGGGCGGCAAGGACGAGGCCGCAGACCTCCGACTGCATCCGCTACATGCTCCGGAGGCACGCCCTGCCCTGGTTCGGAGGCAAAACGATATCAAAGGCGCTGTCTTTGCAAAGCGTCCTCTCCTGGGATTCCAGCTTTTCCACCGACCCCGGCGTGTCGGCGGCGAGGAAGAACAAGGTGATCTCGGAGGTGAGGGGGCTGGTGAAGATGGCCTGGGGAGTGGAGGCTCGTCTCCCCCGAGCTCTACACCGACCTCGAGAACGCTTTGGAGAGCGTCATGGAGCCGAGGCGGCCGAAGCGGGAAAAGGCCACCTGGGCGATCGCCGAGGAGCGGAGGTTCCTCGACTCGATACCGGAAGGCAGCCCGGACCGGCCGATGTTCTCGCTCTTCTGCGAGATCGGGTGCCGGATAGCCGAGCTATTGGGCCGCCAGCGGCAGTGCCTCGACGGGGCCGCCAGGACGGTGGAGATCCGGCAGCAGGTCATCCGGGCCCACGGGAGGGTCGAGCTCACCGGGAAGCTCAAGACCGACGACAGCTACCGGAGGGACAGGATCGGGGAGGGCGTCGCGGCGGAGCTCCTCCGCTACAAAAGCGCGGTCGGCGCGAAGCCGACGGACTTCATGTTCCACTGCGGCGACCCGGCGAGGCCCATGAGCAAGACGGAGTTCCGGAGAAGGATGAACCATTGGATCAAGATGTCGGGGGTAACGAAGATCACCCCGCACGGCGTCCGCCACACGAAGGCGACCCAATACATGGGCGTCTGCCGGAACATGGAGGAGGCCAAGCTCTGCGCCAGATACCTCGGCCACTCCGCCACCACCATGCTCGACGTCTACGGGCACGCCACGGACGTGGACGAGGACGAGATCCAGAGGAGATTGGAAAAAATGGAGAGGGACCCGGCGAAGACGGCTTAGTTAACGGGGCTCCGAATCGAAAGACCTTTACGGTTACTAGCAAAGATTAACAAGATTTTTCTCTAGAAAAATGATTTGAATTACAAAATCCCCAAAAGGAAAAACAAAAATCATTTTTTCATAAAGAACTTTCGAAATCCGACGCTAAAAAACTGTTTTATTTTTCTATGAAAGTATTCGGAAATATGTATGGAAACCGAATTTCTGTAAGCCTCGTTAAGGAAAGAAAAAAATCCGGATGCCGCTGTTTTTGTCCCCAAAAATGTTTTGTGAACAAAAACTTCCAACAACATTTTCCGACATTCTTTTTCCCCTACTCAGAATTATGCAATTACCGTTTTGGAATGTTCAGGACATTGCTTTCTACCCGAAGAAACGAGTAATATTTGTTACTTGTTCGGGCTGCCAAGAAACCAAAAATACATGTCAAGTATTTTCATATCTGAATAGAGAACGCCATTCGTGCCAGCAGAAAGTATTTGCTTAGCAGCATCAATGTCGTCTTTGTACCTTATGCCGAAGTTCACGACCTATTGCAGTGACTCTTTTGTAAAAGACCCAGGAATCTTTTTTGACCTCAAGATTTTTTCACGTATTGGTCATAAGCGATCGTGCAACCAAGCGGTCCAATTATCGTCTTCGATCTCAAAGTGTCGGTTTCATTCCCGCCATTTGTGCATTCTTTTCAATGATGATGCGGGAACCATTTTTGTAGGCTTTTTCTATCTCGACGGAAAGTTCGAAGATGCGGTCTATTTTCTCATCGTTAAATTCGCTAATGGGAAGCGAGTCCAAGCAATTGTATTTTTCGGGCTTAAGTGCCGAAACCACTCCTCGATATACGCAATAGTGTTTTTGCATGAGAAAACTATTCCTGTATATTCCCCAGTCAGCAACGAAGAAACCGAGCCTCAAGGCTAACTCGTCTATATCCTTTTCAGCAGCGCTTCCGCGAAACTGCTTGAACGCACCATGGCATTGCTTCCAAGAGTTCCACCGGCTGAATTCATCTTTTTCGATCGTTTTTCTAAATTTCTTGGCAGCATTCTCAAAGTTTAAATCAACAATAATCTCCCTTTTTCTTTGTAAACGAAAAATTAGTGAATTGTGCACCACTGCTTTTGCTTTTTTGCTATTCGGGAAAGATTTTTTTACATAAAACACTGACGACAAATAGTAACGCTATATTCAACGAACAGGGGTTTCCAAAAAGCTAATTCAAATCCTTTTCAAAAAAAGGCCCCAAATCAAAAGCGTTGCTAAACATATGATGATAATCCATAACAATAATATCCCGCTTACTAAGTTGATCAAATTCGTTCCGCTTTCGCTTGGAGACGGATGGCGTTCCCCCGATGAGTTCATCAGACGTGTTTCCGGCAACGACGACATATTTCTTCTGAAAGATAAAAGAACCAGGAGCCGAATCGATTGGCGTGGAGAATACCCCTTGCTTCTCTAAGAGAATTTTTTTCAGCAACGTCGGGTCATCCCTTATACAAGTTTGCCAATCATCGATTTGATCAACCCCCTTCTTTATCAGTTTTCCTATACGCCCTTCTTTTGTGAAAAAACAACCATGAACCTGGTCTTTGGATTCCAGTTCCACAAGACATACCGTTAATCCGTACGAATTGACACCAATTACAACATAATCAACGACATAAGAACTTCCTATTGGAACTTCCTTAAAAAGATAGATTCCATGATGCCCAGAGCCGAACTGCCAAACAATCGATGCGGTGATTAGGTAATTATACGACCCTTCTTTTTTTAGCCAGTCCTGTATTGAATCCTCAGAGTTTTCTTCGCCAACAATAGTCCTAAATTCCTTGGCAACAGGCAAAAAAACGTTGGAATCCTTGTATAGGGACAAATCAACATAATTGTTCGGAAATAGCGAAATTGCGTGCCGAATAAGAGTTCTGTCCTCCTTCGAACCTAAGTCTGAACCATCTGAAATATTAGGTGATTGAAAATCAGCCAGAGTTTTTTGCTTTTTTTGATAATTCAAAAGGACGTTTCGATCCTTTGCTGATAGTTGCACATAGTCTTTATCACATATAAACATTTGAATTTTGATTTCCTTTGTGAAAAAACTAATTTTCCTTAAACTATTTATGAGTATTTTACATTAATATCCAGTTCAATGGAACAGGGACAAAAACGGCCTATGTTTATGATCTGTAGGCAATATAGAGAATCATCCAAAACATTTGCAGCTAAACGCAGACCGATGGACACCACGAAACGAAAAACTAAACGCCTACAACGATTTGCGGCTAATCCGCGACCAAACCAAAGATGAACTAAAAGCATGATCCCGGTCAAAGAGCGATAAAAGGCGTTCTTCTTGGCAAACCAGGCATCATGCTCCCGAAAAATTGACAAGGTCCAGCCTTTTCACAGAAATCCGCTGGAATCACAAAAACGGGAAAACGCCCGTTATGGCTCGTCAACTCTTTTCTATTTTTTGTTTCGAAGCGTGTTTTTTCCCCTATAATGATTTTAAAAGGGGTATGAACATGAGTGGTTTTAGCAATGAAGTTCAAAAAGAGATTAAATCGTATGTATATAGGCTCGTAGATCCTAGAAACGGCTTAACTTTCTATGTGGGCGAGGGTGAGGGAAATCGAGTTTTCGATCACGTTCATTCTGCTAACAATTCGGCCGTGATCAACAACACAATCAATCCGGATGAAACCAAGGATTCCTTGAAAATACAAACAATTAAGGAAATACAGTCAGCGGGCTTGAAGGTCATCTACATCATTCAAAGATGGGGAATGGAAAAAGATGCCGCCTTTGAGGTGGAAGGCGCCTTGATAGATGCGTTTTTTGGCCTGACAAACGAAAACAGAGGGCACGGCTTCGAAAGAGGGGCGTGCAACGCGGAGTCACTGGAAACAAATTTGATGCAGGAATCGTACGAGGACCTACCAGGCGACCCGAATTACGTGATTCTTAAGACTAACGGGAGCTTTGTTGACTCGCAGCCAGGCAACGATTACGAAGACAAGCTCTATTCTGCAATAAAACAAGCTTGGAGAATGAACCCACATAAAGCAAGCACAATACAATGTCCCTATGTTCTCGGGGTTGTCGACTGGATCGTCAAAGAGGTGTATGAAGTTGAAGAATGGAAGCAAGTTCCTGACGGACGGTACGGCTTTGAAGGCCATTTAGCCCCCGACACAATAAGAAAAAAGTATTTGAATCATAAGATTCCGGAAGTTTACAGACGTGGAAGGTATCCTGTGCGCTATAAAGCAATAAAAAAATAAAGTTTTCAAAATCCCTAAACTCGATTCGCTTCTCTTTTTGGTATTTTATCACTTCTTTTTTGTGGCTTTGATTAAAGTTACTCAATTTGAGTGGCTATATAATATTTCGCAAAAGCCGCTCCATCCGAAAGGGTGGCGGGGCAATTATGGCCCTCAAACAAGGGAAAAGTCGACCGATGACAGGAGGCTTTGAGGGCCCCCCCTGCGAAGGTTTGCCATTCGAGGGAAAATCCCCGACTGCAAGCGAATGCTCAAAGTTCGGGTAATTCTTTGTGACAGCAAACTTACCACCCAGTTTCGGAAATCAGATTTTTGTGTCGCAAAGTAAAAAAGCCGGCAAAAAACGGCCGTCTCTTAATCCGTTCCGAACCGCCGCTCCCGCGCAACGGTGGGCAGACGGGTCGCGGGAAAACGATCCGATGTCTCCATCAAAGAAGCTCTTCGTCATTTTTTGAAAGCCGTGTAGCGGCTGTTGACGCTGCCGCCGCTTCTCGTGACAGCCTTCACGGAAACGAGGCGTCGAAGAATCTGCTTGGCCCATGTCGTCTTGATGGAGAGCGCTGCCTCGACATCCGACCGGGTCACGGAGCCTTTCGACTGGATGAATCCCAAGGCTTCCTTCTCCTTTGGGGAAAGGCCCATTTCTTCGGTCTCTCCTGTATCCTGAAGGATTTTCCCTTCCGAATAGTTCACGTTCGGGAAAGAGACCCTGAACATGAAGCCGTCGGAGTCAAACGACGGGGCCAGCCCGAATTTCTTGTAGACTTTTATCATCTCGGGGATGCCGTGAGAAAAATTCTCGATGTAGTCAAGCTTGTCGAGGATCTTCACCAATTTGGGGTTGCGGTTGCTGGTGACCCCCTTCATCGCGTCCTCGAGGGTCAGCCCTTTGAAAAGGCCGCCGGGAGAGGTCACGAGCAAATGGTCGTCGTACATCTTCATGATGATCGGCGACGGGATGTCGTAGTTGGCATGGCAAAAGCAATTCAGGATCGCCTCCCTCACCGCGCTTCCCGGATAGTCCTGCTCCTCCCCTCTTTCCCAAGCTTTGCCGAGGCTGATCTGAGAGGGGTTCACGACGTCGAAGAAATCCTCAAGGTCCTCCAGCTGCTTCAATATCGATCCCCCGAAGTCTTTCTTCTTGACCAATTCATCGCTGTCTTCGCCGTCTCCCCTGTAAACGCCGAACTTCGAAACAGAGGGGTTCTGGTCGCTCAGCAGAAGGGCCAGGTTCGTGAAGCGCCCGCTTTGGTTCGCCAGGCCATAAGACCGATAATTGGAGGCCTCAAAAGGGACGCCTTCCTCCGAGAACCTCGAAGCCGCCTCCCTGAACGCCAGATCCTGCTCCGGAGATTCCTTGTCTTCAAAATAAACGCTCGAGCAGTCCCCCATCATCGTCCTTATTTGCTCGTGGGTCGCGCGGATCTTGCTTCGCCCGACGCGGATGTACGTCCCGGAGGGGACCGGGCCCTTCGCCGCCAGGTAATAGGGCTTCTCCGGCCCCTCTCTGACGTTGATGAGAAGAACGCCGTCCTCGTTATAGTCAAAGGACAGGAGGTCTTTCGGGTCGGGGTAAATCACGTGGGCATCGATCCAGTTGGAGACGACGGTGAGGCTGGTGTCTTTCTGCTTTTCGGACAGCGGCTTTGCCGTCCCGTCGTCCGAGACGCCGACGGCTATGGTTCCGCCTTTGGCGTTGAGAAAGGCGACTATCTCATTTTTCACATCACCGACGAGCACCTGCTTCAGCTCGTATCGATTCGATTCCTCGTATTTCATGGAAGCATTTTACCACAAGAATTAATTTAGAACCGCCCGAATGCGCCCGAATGCGCCCGAATGCGCCCGAATGGAGGCGCCGCCCATGCGAATCTCGGCGTTCCGCGCCGCAAGAATTAAAAAATCTTCGAAGGGCATGAACGACAGCCGCCGGGAAAAGGATGAGGCGATCTGCTTGATGGCATTACAATGTAAGCCATGAAGAAGAAACAAGCCACGAAAAAGCGGCAAAAAACAGCCTCGGCGGCGCAAAAGCAGAAAGAGCCAAAACCGCCTGCGACGTCTGCCCCTATCGCGGCAACTGCACGATCTATACCCTCGGCGCTTGTTACACGGAAGAGCTTAACACGAGAAATCTATATTGCTGATGCATTTAGCGGGTGACCTTAGGCTTTATTATCGCCAAAGAGTTTGTCGCTCATTCCTTCTCGCAATGTAGTACATAATTCGACCATAAAAAGCGGATAAAAGGGGATTTTTTTGCGGAAACGAGCAACGCCGCCCTGAAAATGCCGACAGAACAGGCCTATTCGCAGGAATCCGCAAAAATGGGAAAAGTACGTTAAGGTCAAAAAAATGCAGCAGAAAAAATAGCTAATTTTTGTTTCTGCGAGTTTTGTTGTATTCGCGGTGCTTTTCTAGCAGCTCTTGGCGATGATTAGCTCTGTATTCTTTCATGTACAGCTCTTGCTTTGCTTGCTTGATCTCGGCCAGACGTTTCTTTTCTTCCTCGGTTAATGGTATTTCTTGCTTAGTTTCATTTTCCTGTTTATTAAAATCTTGCATTTTATTCGTTTCACCACGATTAACCATCATATCGGGTTTTTTCTTGCCATTGGACTCGTTCCCCCGCCTCCGATAGACGCTTCCGAATGGAACGAAATAGGCTTTGTACAAAATGGCCTTGTCGTCTTCAACGGTCAGCAAATACGGCTGCCTCCCATTGGAGGTAATGAAGAGTTGGGCGAAGAAACGGTCGGACAATTCCCTAGGAGCGCAATCTTTTTTTGAAAGATTCTTTAGCTCAACGATGGTTGATGCGGATGAAAAATCGCAATATCCAAAAGACCCTAGATCAGGCCGTTTTACCAACTCTTGGTAAATGATGGGTTCCGAAGCGAATGTATTTTCAACAAGATAGTCAATAAGAGGCTTGATGCTCCTCTTTATCCTGGCCAAGGCCTCTTCTCGGTTTTTTATGGACCTTTCAAGTTCCTTTTCTTCTTCCTCATTCTCGAGCTTTCTGTCTGCCTTGAGTCTTCCGTCCTCCCCGATGGCAATGCCTATGCTTGGTGGCTTGGGGAGCGCTCCGAGATATTCCAAGAGTTTGTTGTTTTGGTACCCGAATTGTTCCCTGTCTTCGTAATGGCTGCACGGAAGCTCCGACCTTATTGCCGTTTCGACCAGAAACCCGTCAAACGAATATGTGTCGAACAAAGTGTCACGCTCTTTTGGGACGCCATCGATCTTGAACTCTTTAACCACGTCCAGCCTTGCTTCCATCTCTTTCATGAAAGGAAGCTTCGCTGTGTTTCTGTAGTTTTTCGCCTGCGAGGCGGGGATCAAATAGCCGTCTTCGAACGCGTAGAGACGATAATTCACGACGACGAGGATCCGGTTGTCTATCTTTTTGAACAGATTCCATTCAAGAAAACAATCCATCAGCCCACTGTGGACTCGGCAGACGCCGCTAATTCCCAGGGCCAAACAAAGATTGTCTTTGGTTACGCCTTGGGCAAATCCCGAAGACACGATCATTTTCTTGAAATTGAAGAAATGGAGCCTCTCGAACCCGCGAATCGAATGCGATTCCATGTAGTTCCTAATAACTTTTGAATCGAAATTCGAATAAGTAAGTATCGTCCTGTTCTCCAAGCCAAAGACCTCAACAAACCTGTCAAAGGCTTCCTGCGTCCAATGCGAGGGGTTTTTCTTTTTCAATAACGCTCTGGTCAGGCCGTTTATCTCGGACGCCTGCTCCGGAATATCGCTCATTCGAAAAAGCGGGAAATAATGGTCATAGGCGTTTCCGGTGTGGGGGTCGAAAAGCGAAAGGGACAGCATATCGTCATTAAAAACCGAAAGGCCGGTGGTTTCGACATCGAGGACAACGTATTTCTCCGAGCCGTGAGAAACGTCGTCGGCCTCCTCGCCGGCGGGCCGAAGCGTTAAGAAATCGTCTTTGGGCGCCGGCGCCATGGCGCGATCCGCGATATCGCGATGAGAGGGCGAGAAAGGGAGTGGCTCAACTTCTGAAAGCAATCTGTCTCTTTCGGCTTGGGTCGATTTTCTCTTTTCCTCGTATTTTCCTTTAAAAAACAATATCGCTTCCTCTTCCTTTCCTTTTTCACCGTTTGCCATGGAGACCGCGTTTTTTTGGCTCAGTATTTCTGCTTCGTGGCTTTTTATCGCCTCTTCTTCGCTGACAATCAGTTTCTCTAGTTTTTCTATCCTTTCGGGGATTCGAAAGAAAAAATCCATCGAAAGAGCGAAAATGCCAAGCGAAAAAGTTTTTTTATGCCCTTGGATTCGTCTTATTTTCTCTCGCTGCCTTTCGATCGCGTTCCTCAGGCTGCCGATTTCGCTTTCGCACTCCGATATTATTCCGTAGGCAGTTCCAATGTCTTTTCCAAGAGATACGGCATTTTGGGAATGCTCATAATTATTTTTCGAATATTCGGCCTCGTTAGCTTCGCAATCGCGTCTGAAGTTGTCCTCGATGATGTCATTCCAGAACCACGAAGGAAACAAATCCTCTAGGTTGATCGAAGCGAGGATCTCCTTCGCAAAATCGGATATCAAGGGATCACCGCAATTTCTAAGGCTCTCCAACCGCTCGTTGGAGAGGTTAATCGTTTTCCGAATTTGCTTGGTCTTCGTCTTCCAATCCGTGTAAACAGGGTATCTCACGTAATCCCTCGTCACATATTTTTTTATAGTACGGTAGGTGCTGGTCTCATTGAAAGCCACAAAGGCCACCCGAGTTTCCTCATTAAAATCTACAGAAGCCAAAGAATACGCGGGCGCTTCTTTTGTGGGCAAACCCGAGTAGTCTGTGATTGATGCGTTACCTTCAGGCTGAGGGTCTGCGGCCCTGAAGGCAGAAACAGCTCTCGAAATATCGCTATCCGATAGATCCCTGACCCTAGGCATAAAAACTTTCCCTTACATCCACTTTTCCTATTGATTATGCGTTAAATGGAATCAGTTTTCATCGTTTCCCTTTGAAATGGTTATGTTTCAGATTCGCAGGTGGATAAAAGCATCCAAAACTTTTGCAAATAAACGCAAACTCATTGGCGCCGCGGAAGAGAAAGGCAAAAGCGGGCGCGAAGGGCTGCGTGAATCCGCATCATTAATTTTCGAAGTTTTTGGTACATAATTCTCCCATTAAAAGTGAATAAAAAAGCAAACTTTGTTAAAGAATAAGACAACGTCGCCCCGAAAATGCCCGCAGAAACCGCCCGATCGCAGGGAATCGAAGGGAATCGCAGGGAAAGCGAAAAAGGTACGTTAAGGCCCGTCACCTGCTCCATAAACGATAAAACCTAGATTCTGTCTAGGTTTTTATTTTTACATTGTCCCTAAATTGGGAAAGGATTGGGAAAAGTTTCCGAAACTTTTCAAAACGGATATGAAAACCCCCGGCATTCCGACCAGGGGTCTTGAAACGCTTTTTTGGATCGCTTTCAAGCCGTCATTCGTAATCGTTTTCGTCCATCTTGTTGGCGACATAGGCAGCGGTAAACGCTTCCCAGTCCTCGCCAAAATTCAGGTGGAGGCTCAATGCCGCGGCGGCTTCGGCTTGGGCCTCTTGCAGCCTGGCTCCATAGCTTCTTTTCATTTTGTGCTCCTTTCTCCGCTCAGAGCGAGCGATGGTTTTGAGGGCTCAGGCCTTCCGGCCAAGCGTCTTGGATCGATATTCTAGATTCATTTCGGATAGGTCTTCTTGATGTCTTCGGCGATCAGGCTTCTGAGGTATTCGGTTTTGGTCGGGACGAGCCCCAGCCGCGCGATGATCTCGGAGTCCTTCGCTTTCGAGAAGGACCGGTCCGTCATCCAGAGGCACATCAGCTCAATTTACGGGCCGAAAGAGCTCGATAAGAACGGAACGTGTGCAAAAAACGATAAGTTGCCCCCCCCCCAACGGGAAAACGTACTCGGCCCCCTTCTACAATCTCGACGTCGTCTTGCCGGCCGGAGAACGAATCGGCAATAACTTAAGGGCCGGCCTCAAAAAATTTTATTTTATAGTCTTCGGAGGCAAAGAAGACAGTTTTATTCTGCCGTAGGCGCCATTCTTTTTATCTTCAGGATGAGGCTCTAGGCCGATGACTGTGATCTTCCCTTTGCCGGGCCCATAGACCCAGTACATCCTCATGGCCCTGGGATTACGATTCTCAAGATAAGACTGGAAAACCTTCCGCCCATAGCGGCTCGTCAAGCCATCGATCTCATGGGAACGAAGCCCGGGGTAAAGGGGGTCCAAACGCAAATGGCCCATCGCGCTCCCCCACTTCTTTCTTATCGTCTCTTCGAGCGGCGCGATCGTTCCGTTATTTTTCTTTTCGCAAAGCGAATCCCAATAATCCCTGATTTCCGGAATCCCGAGGTGGATTTCAAATGTCATAAGGCTATTTCAGGAACTCAGAAAGATCGACCGCCTCCGAAACCTTCCCTTCTTTCAGGTTGGCAATCGCTTTATCCATCATGGCCAGGGTTTTTTTGGAGATCTCCGCAGCAGGAACCATCTTCTGGGGTTGCAAAACAACCACGCCGTTGGGAGCGGTGCGAACAACATAGTATTTGTATTTAGCGTTGCGGATCGTCACTCTTTTCTTCGAATCCAATGTAGCGACATAACCATTTTCCAGTGTTTCCATTTTCAATATCCTCCGATAAGCAAATGTGGGAAATCCCACCAGTAGAATAAGACTCGGTAAGAGAAATGTCAACAAAGAATCAATTACGCGCGTCGGGGCGAAAGGGCAGCCAATCGTCTGCTCGCTGCCCATGAGCAAGACGGAGTTCTCCGGCGCCGGATGAACCGCTGGATAAAGGTCTCCGGGGTCACGAAGATCACCCCGCACGGCGTCCGCCACACGAAGGCGGCCCAGCACATGGGGGTCTGCCGGAACATGGAGGAGGCCAAGCTCTGCGCCAGATACCTCGGCCACTCCGCCACGACGATGCCCGACGCCTGTGGGCACGCCACGGACGTGGACGAGATCCAGAGAAGGCTGGAGAAAATGGAGAGGGACCCGGCGAAGACGGCGTGACCGACCAATTTAACCTCTTCGGCTGAGCCATCCAAAAGAAACGCGAAGAACGAAAATCAAGAAAAATCGCTGGAGACGAAGCGAGGCGGCCGATTCATTTTCTGGCCAGAGCATATTTATTGTTTCCTAACAAAAGTTTTCATTTTTGCGGAGTGATTGTCTAATATCGATCAAACCGAGATCATTGCTACATTGAATCTTGGAATTGTGTTCAGCACTCAGAAATATGTTTTCAGTGTTTTCGTAAAAAACAATTTGGCGAATTACTACCATGGACACATTGTTTTGTTTGATTGAGAACTGGCAATTATGAAACTCCCCATCCGACCGATCTACCAAAACCGTTGGTCAAACAAGGCCTTTGTTTTCCCAATATCCAACTGCCAAAAAGTGGAAGAAACGAATGAAGTGACGAGAAATATTTCGAAACTACACCGCAATCAGCGTTTGATTGTCGCAATCGAATTCCATGGAAGGGTATGCCTTCGAAAAATCGCTTGCCAAAAGCATCCCAATCAGCCTCGATTTCGCGTTGAGAACGGAGGCGTAGGAATCGTCGCCATTAAGCTTTTTGAGCGCCGCTGAGAAACCTTCGTCGACCGTAATCGTTGAAAGGGCCACCGAGGCGCTGTACCAGACTTTGCCGGACTCGTTGATCGAGTGGGAAGAGGCCCCATTCGCCGCGAAGC